>NZ_CEYEMI010000004.1:0-72841 GCF_982810325.1 Paraperlucidibaca sp. | reverse complement strand
AGCACTGGCAGCGTGGTCGATTTCAGCAACCATGCTAGGTCTTCCCAAGTGGGTGCATCGGCCATATAGCCTTGAAAAACGGTGCTGTTATCGCGACTAATAGCACGCGCTGGGCCGTCATCGATATCCTTTAGATTTACCGCATTCAGATGCGCTGGCAGTGTAAATCCTAGGCGCTGCGAGCTACGACGCACGCCATGTACAGGTACATCCAGTGTGACAACAATGGCGCCGTAACCTGCTGCCTCAGCTCGTCTCACCAAGCTTAGCGTAGCGTTTTTTGATGCTTGGAAATAAAGCTGAAACCATCGCGGCGCTTGGGTTTGCGCAGCTACCTCTTCTAAGCGGGTAGATGACAAGGTGCTTAACACCAGTCCCGCCTCAAGGGCATTTGCCGCTTGCGCACTGGCAAGCTCGGCATCGGCATGGAATAAGCCCTGATGCGCCACTGGTGCGAGTAAAAATGGATGTCGGAAGCGCTGGCCACAAAGCATTAGCTCAGTAGAACCATGATCACCTGCGACGAGAATTCGGTTGTAGATAGCATGCCGCTCAAAGGCGCGGCGATTGGCTCTTAAGGTGGTATCGGCCACGCTGCCTTCACTCAGATGAGCAAAGACAGCCGATGACATATTGCGCTCCGCCCATCGTTCATAATCCTCTGCACAGACAATATCAGCAGGAATTTGCGTTAGCGGTGATGGGCGTTGAGGCATAGTTTAGAACTTGTAGTTTAGTGTCAGTTGCGCGTTGCGCTTGTCGCCAATATAGGTGAACGCACCACTACGATATGCTGCTAAGTAGTAGTCTTTGTCGGTCACATTATTGACGTTTACTCGCGCACTCAGCTGCTTGCTGAAGCGATACTCAGCGAAGGCGTCAAATACAGTGTATGACGGCACAGCATAAGCATAGTTTGTTGCTGTGTCAGGCTGGCCAGCAAACATTTGGCTTTGATACGTTGCACCGCCACCGAAGGCAAATTTATCTGTTGCTTGATATTTCAGCTGTAAATTACCACTACGCTTGGCGAAGTTTGCGAGTTGGGCGCCCTCATTCGCTGCAGTAAATGACTCCAATACTTCTGAGTTCATAATGGCTAAACCAAATTGGCCACTCAACTTAGGAGTGATGTTACCGACAACTGAAAATTCAACGCCTTGAACTTGGTTTTTACCAGTGTTGAGTGTGCCCGTTGTTGCGTAACTATTGGCCGAATCACCCTCCTGTACATCCGACTTAATGGTTCGGAACAAAGCAGCTGTCATCAAGAGTTTGTCTTGCAATACCTGCCATTTTGTACCGACCTCATAACTCACAGTCGACTCAGGCTTACTATCGGCGACTTGCTGCGGCGTACCGCAGAGACCGCCATAACCACAGCTACCGCCTACATCAGATTCGCCACCATTAATATCGCTTGATGTGCTAACTGACGCATAGACATTGGCCTTTGGTGTGATTTTATAAGTTACGCCAGCATGACCATTTAAGAAGCCATCTGAGTAGTCATAAACTGTTTTTGCTGTCGAACCAACGGTATTGGTGTAGTCGAAATAGTCGTAGCGAAGGCCTGCAAAGCCAGTCCATTTGTCATTGAAGTCAACGGTATCCATGGCCGTCAATGAGCTGGTGCGGATGTGATATTCAGAGTCCAAACCATTCTTAGTGAGCGTGCGCCCTAACAAGGTATTTAAGTTCGGTGCTTTTACGCCAGTCACACCATCATAAATGCAATAGCCGGGCGATGTACCGCCGCCACGAGTCGTAACCGTGCAGTTAGATGTCCCCGTGTTTGTAGCTGAAAAAGTGCCGTTATCAACTTTCTCATCATTAACTTCTAAGCCAAATACAAACTGGTGGTCTAATTGGCCTAAGCGCTTATTCCAGAACACATCTGTGCGACTAACCCAGTAGTTAACCTCTTGGTAGCCCTGGTGAGTAGATAAAGAGACTGTCGGATTTAGTGTGACTGCATCTGTAGTTCCACGCCCACCCGTTGCCACATAGCTATTACTCGTGCGGCCAATACGCGTAGCATTCTGCATTCGTAGGGCATTATTAAAGCGATAGTTCAACTTGAATGTCGCCGTATCAACATCGGTATCTAAGTGATCACTGCCAAGCTGTAGGTATACAGGGATATTTTTAACTGGCTTACCAGTAGTCTGGTCAATATAGGTCCCCAAATCAGGCACATCTTTCGCTTCGAGATGGTAGTAATCAGCTGAAACACTTAGAGCATCGGTAGCTTGAAAAGCGCCAGACAATAGCAAACCACGACGGCTTTTCTCAGCTGGAGCACGATCAGGTACAGACTCTGATGCGTCCAGCAAGTTTAAGCGCACAGAGGCACGGTCATTGATGACTTTATTAGTATCAATACCCATACGGTGGAAATCGTCAGTACCAACGCCCAACTCCAACTTAGTGAAGTCTTTGTCGGTGTTGGGCTGCTTAGTAATGCTGTTGACTGCGCCACCGGTAGAGCCACGGCCGGCAAATGTTGAGCTTGGGCCTTTGGTAATTTCAACTTGCTCAACGGCGAAGCTTTCACGCGTGGTCATGCCGGGGTCGCGTAAGCCATCAATAAAGACATCGCTGCGAGCTTCATGGCCGCGAATGATGTAGCGATCACCGAAGGCGTTACCGTTTTCGCCAGTGCCTATGGTCACGCCCGGTTGCGCCGCCAAAATATCGCGCAAATCAGTTTTGCCAGACTCTTCAATGGCTTTTTGAGTAATCACCGAAATGGTGTGTGGGGTTTCAGCAAGCTCTTTCACGCGGCGTTGATCGCCAGAAATTTTTGCCTTATATGGCGCGCCTTCTTCACTGTATGGGTTGGTGTCTTCGATTTGCGCTTGCACCTCCACCGTTGCCAAGGTTTTGCTTACTGACTCGGCATGAGCAACTGGTGCGGCAATTGCCAAGCCCATGGCCAATGCCATTGCTGATGCGTGGGTTGCGCTGATTGGTGCTGGCGTGTGGAATGAGCGTGGGACTTTTACTGAAGAAGGCGTGTCTTTCATCGAGCATCTCGCGTAATGGAAAAGGTGTTAGCAACTCGTTGTTGATAACCATTCTCATTACTTTAAATGCGCGAAACGCTTCCGTCAATGCAAATACGAATTGATTTCATTAAGGTTTACATGAAAGCCAATAAAAAAGCCCCTGCCAGAAAACTGAGAGGGGCTTTTTGCCTAGCTCAGCTAAGCATCAGCCAGGTATACGCACCCAGCCTTCCATCAAGATACGTGCGCTACGGCTCATGATGGCTTTCGTCACAGTCCATTGGCCATCGACCAATGCAGCGGCGGCACCAACCTTCAATGTGCCAGATGGATGGCCAAAGCGCACCGACTCAAGCGCCTTGCCACCGGCGGCCAAGTTCACCAAGGTGCCCGGAATAGCCGCAGCAGTGCCAATCGCCACTGCTGCCGTGCCCATCATGGCGTGATGCAACTTGCCCATAGACAGCGCGCGTACTAGCAAATCGATATCTTTCGCCGCAATAGTTTTACCGCTAGACGAGACATAGTCTGTCGGCGGCGCAACAAAGGCGACTTTAGGCGTGTGCTGGCGCGTCGCTGCTTCTGCTGGGGTTTTGATCAAGCCCATGCGTAAGGCACCTGCAATGCGAATAGCTTCCAAGCGCGCCAGTGCAGCGGGATTGCTATTGATAGCTTCGCGCAACTCAGTGCCGGTGTAGCCAATATCAGCGGCATTAACAAATACCGTTGGAATACCAGCCGAGATCATCGTTGCCTTTAGCTTGCCGCCGGCGACCACATCTTCTGGCACATCAAGTTCATCCACCAGATTGCCGGTGGGAAACATTGAGCTATCCTCGCCGTCATCATCGGATGGATTCATGAACTCCAGCACGATTTCCGCAGCCGGAAAAGTCACGCCATCGAGCTCGAAATCGCCAGTCTCTTGCACTTGGCCATTACTTACCGGCACATGAGCAATGATGGTTTTGTGGATATTCGCCTGCCAAATGCGTACTACGCAGATGCCATTTTCTGGAATGCGTGCAGGATCAACCAAGCCAGCATGCAAGGCGAAAGCACCGGCAGCTGTCGATAAATTACCGCAGTTGCCGCTCCAGTCGACAAAGGCTTTATCAATGGAGACTTGGCCATAGAGGTAATCCACATCGTGCTCAGGCTGCGAGCTTTTCGACAAAATCACGCATTTGCTGGTGCTAGAAGTCGCGCCGCCCATGCCGTCAATATGCGCGGCATAGGGGTCAGGACTGCCAATCACGCGCATAAAGAGCTGATTACGAGGCTCACCTGCTACCTGACAATTCGCTGGCAAATCCTGCAGGCGAAAAAACACGCCTTTAGATGTGCCGCCACGAATATAGGTGGCCGGGACTTTTATTTGAGGAGCCGCGCTCATGCCGTAGTGGCCTTTAAGAAGTCTTTGGCAAAGCGCTGCAACACGCCGCCGGCTTCATAAACCAAGGCTTCATCATCGGAATCTAAGCGGCAAGTCATCGGCACGCGCACGACTTCGCCTGAGCGACGGTTAACGATCAAGGTCATTTCCGCGCCAGGTGAGCAATCGCCTTCGACATCGAAAGTTTCAGTGCCATCAATGCCTAGCGTGATGCGTGTAGTGCCGGCCTTGAACTCCAATGGCAATACGCCCATGCCGAGCAAGTTGGTGCGGTGAATACGCTCAAAACCTTCAGCGGCAATCACTTCCACGCCTGCCAAACGCACGCCCTTAGCTGCCCAATCGCGTGATGAACCTTGGCCGTAATCGGCACCAGCAACAATGATCAGCGGCTGCTTGCGCTCCATATAAGTCTCAATGGCTTCCCACATGCGCACTACCTTGCCTTCTGGTTCGATACGCGCCAATGATCCCTTCTTCACCTTGCCATCGACCACTGCCATTTCATTCATGAGCTGCGGGTTAGCAAAGGTCGCGCGCTGAGCCGTTAGATGGTCGCCGCGGTGTGTGGCATAGCTGTTGAAGTCTTCTTCTGGCACACCCATTTTGTGCAGGTATTCGCCAGCGGCTGAGTCCATCATGATCGCATTGGATGGCGATAAGTGATCGGTGGTGATGTTGTCTGGCAATACCGCCAACGCGCGCATACCTTTCATGGTGCGCTCACCGGCCAATGCGCCTTCCCAATACGGCGGACGGCGAATATAGGTGCTCATTTCGCGCCAGTCGTAAAGCGGTGATTTTGCGCGCTCGCTGTCTTTTTTCTCAAACATCGGGATGTAGATTTCGTTGAACTGCGATGGTTTCACCGACTTCGCGACAATGGCATCGATCTCTTCATCAGATGGCCAAATATCATGTAGACGAATCTCTTTACCATCGGCTATGCCCAGCACATCTTTCTCGATGTCAAAACGCACGGTACCAGCAATCGCGTAGGCAACGACCAAAGGTGGTGAAGCCAAAAATGCCTGCTTAGCATAGGGATGAATACGGCCGTCGAAGTTGCGGTTGCCCGACAACACGGCGGTGGCATAGAGATCACGATCGATGATTTCTTGCTGAATCACAGGGTCTAGTGCGCCCGACATGCCATTACAAGTAGTACAGGCGAACGCGACAATGCCGAAGCCCAGCGACTCAAGATCTTCCAACAAATTGGCGTCTTTCAAGTACAACTCAACCACTTTCGAGCCTGGTGCTAAGGATGATTTCACCCATGGTTTGCGTGTTAAGCCGAGCTTGCGAGCATTACGAGCAATCAAACCGGCAGCGATAACGTTGCGTGGGTTCGAGGTGTTGGTACAACTGGTAATGGCCGCGATAATTACCGCGCCATCGGGCATTTGGCCATCAGCCTCTTGCGCTTGAGCTTTGTCTAAATCAACAGCGATGCCACGTTCAGCCAAGGCCGACACAGGTAGGCGTTTGTGCGGGTTCGATGGGCCGGCCATATTGCGCACGACGCTGGATAAATCGAAATGCAGCACGCGCTCATATACGGCGTTGTTTAGGCTGTCTGACCATAAGCCCGTTTGCTTGGCATAGGTTTCTACCAAGGCCACTTGCTCATCGGTACGACCAGTCAAGCGCAGATAAATCAGCGTTTGCTCATCGATAGAGAACAATGCAGCGGTTGCACCGTACTCAGGCGCCATATTAGAAATGGTCGCGCGGTCGCCAATGGTCAGGCCGGGAACGCCTTCACCGTAGAACTCAAGATAGCCACCGACTACTTTCTGCTGACGCAGGAACTCGGTCATCGCCAGCACAATATCAGTCGCGGTTATGCCGGGCTGACGCTTGCCAGTCAGCTCAACGCCAACCATTTCTGGCACGCGCATCATCGATGGGCGGCCGAGCATGACGTTCTCAGCTTCAAGGCCACCAACGCCAACAGCGATCACACCGAGCGAGTCTACGTGTGGTGTGTGCGAGTCGGTGCCAACACAAGTATCTGGAAATGCCACGCCATCTTGGCTATGCACGACTGGCGACATTTTCTCCAAATTGATTTGGTGCATGATGCCGTTGCCGGCCGGAATCACATCGATATTATCGAAGGCAGTTTTTGTCCACTCGATAAAGTGAAAACGGTCTTCGTTGCGGCGATCTTCAATATCACGGTTTTTCTGGAATGCATCGGGGTCAGCACCACCGCTCTCGACGGCTAGCGAGTGATCAACAATCAGCTGCACTGGCACTACTGGATTCACTTTCGACGGGTCGCCGCCCTGCTCAGCAATGGCATCACGTAAGCCAGCAAGATCGACCAATGCGGTTTGGCCCAAAATGTCATGGCAGACTACGCGTGCTGGAAACCACGGAAAATCGCGGTCGCGGCGGCGCTCAATCAGCTGCACCAAACAATCAGTAATGATGGCTGGGTCGGCCTTACGCACGATGTTTTCGGCATGAATACGCGCGGTGTATGGCAGACCATCCCAAGCATTTGGCTTGATGGCGTTAACGGCTGCGCGAGCATCGAAATACTCAAGCGAAGTGCCGACTAAGGGTTTACGAAATTCATTATTCATAAGAGCTCTCTTTGTAAAGTGCCCCGCCTTCTCGCGAAGGCAGGGTTTGCGTCAACTAATGAGTCAAAAAAGGCTTATTTGCGATTTTTGATAGGCACGAATTTCTGATCTTCTGGGCCTGTGTAGTTGGCGCTTGGGCGAATAATTTTGCCGTCGATGCGCTGCTCAATGACGTGAGCTGACCAGCCGCTAGTACGGGCAATCACAAACAGCGGCGTGAACATATCGGTGGGAATGCCCATCATGTGATAGCTCACAGCCGAGAACCAATCGAGGTTGGGGAACATCTTTTTCGCATCCCACATGGTCGACTCTAAACGCTCAGCGATGTCGTACATTTTCATGTTCGACTGCTCTTCGGAGAGCTCTTTCGCCACTTGCTTGATTACTTTGTTACGTGGGTCGGACACGGTATAGACCGGATGGCCAAAACCAATAACCACTTCTTTGCGCTCAACACGTGCACGAATATCAGCTTCGGCTTCATCTGGATTGTCGTAGCGCTTTTGAATTTCAAACGCGACCTCATTGGCGCCGCCATGCTTAGGTCCACGCAATGCGCCGATGCCACCGCAGATTGCCGAGAACATATCGGAGCCAGTACCGGCAACAACACGCGAGGCGAAGGTTGAGGCGTTGAACTCATGCTCAGCATATAGAATTAGCGAGGTGTGCATGGCACGAACCCAGCTATCACGCGGCTTTTCGCCATGCAGCAAATGCAGGAAGTGGCCGCCGATGGAGTCGTCATCGGTTTCAACTTCAATGCAGTTGCCGTTGTAAGCAAAGTGGTACCAATACAGCAGCATCGAGCCCAAGCAAGCCATTAGTTTGTCGGCAATATCACGCGCGCCGGGATGGTTGTGGTCATCTTTCTCAGGCTTTACACAACCTAGTACCGACACGCCAGTGCGCATCACGTCCATGGGGTGAGCCGATGGTGGCAGCTGCTCAAGTGCTACCTTCACTGCTGCTGGCAAGCCACGCAAGGCTTTCAGTTTTGCTTTATAGCCGGCCAACTCAGCGGCGTTTGGCAGCTTGCCATGCACCAATAAGTGAGCAATTTCCTCGAACTCACTGGTGGTCGCTAAATCTAGGATGTCATAGCCACGATAGGCCAGATCGTTGCCAGTACGGCCAACGGTGCAGAGCGCGGTATTGCCAGCGGCTGTGCCCGACAAGGCGACGGATTTTTTCGGCTTGGGTAGCGTGCTTTTAACTTCAGTCATGGTCAGTCTCCTGGGGGCTTATTTGTTTTGTGAAAACAGCTGATCGATTTTGTCTTCGTAGCTGTGATAGTTGAGGAATTCATAAAGCTCTTTACGCTTTTGCATGAGGTCGAGCACATTGACCTGCGTGCCCTCTTTACGCACTGCTTCATACACGGCCAATGCCGCTTTCTGCATAGCGCGCGTGCCGGATAAGGGGTAAAGCACCATGGAAATGCCCTGCTCGCCTAACTCTTGCGTGGTGTAGTACGGCGTGTCACCAAACTCAGTGATGTTGGCCAGCACTGGCACATTCACCGCATCGCAAACTTGGCGATACATGGTGATGTCGGTCATGGCTTCAGCGAAAATAGCATCGGCACCAGCTTCAACATAGGCGCTGATACGATCAATCACGCCATTCAACCCTTCTTTTTGCAGCGAGTCGGTGCGTGCCATAACGACAAATTCGCTATCGGTTTTGGCATCAACGGCAGCTTTCACGCGATCGACCATTTCGCCAATCGGCACGATTTCTTTGTTAGGGCGATGACCGCAGCGCTTTTGCGCGACTTGATCTTCAATGTGCACCGCAGCAACGCCGGCGCGGATCATCTCGGTCACGGTGCGCGAAATATTGAATGCGCCACCCCAACCTGTGTCGATGTCCACCAACAGTGGCGTGTCAGTAACGCTAGTAATACGGCGTGCGTCGATCAGCACATCTTCCAATGAAGTCAGGCCTAAGTCGGGCAAGCCATAGGAGTAGTTGGCAACGCCGGCACCAGACAAATAAATTGCCTTATAGCCAACTTGGGTTGCCATCATCGCGGCATAGGCATTGACCGTGCCCATCACCTGTAATGGTTTTTCGCTGGCAATGGCGTCGCGGAAACGACGACCTGCGCTAAGCGTGCTTGAGTTAATTGCCATTAGGCTCTCCTAGCCGGTGCATCCGGCGTGTCTGTTGTAAGTTCAGTGGTGTGATTAGTAGCGGGTTTAGTCACGACAGCGCCATGAGCAGGATCAACACGCGCGGCAATATTGGCGCGGGCTGTGGCAATGTGACGCCGCATTAAAAACTCGGCGAGTTCGCCATCACGTGCCTCAATGGCATCGAGAATGCGTTGATGCTCAGCCAGAGCTTGTTGCGGCCGACCTTCAGTAATAGAAAATTGGCCACGATAAATTCGCACGCGGTGATATAACTCACCGCAGAGCATATGAATCAGCACGGCATTATGGCTGCCTTGAATGACGCGGTAATGAAAGTCGACGTTGCCCTCTTCTTGAATATAGGCACGACCTTCTTGTTCTTCGATTTGCTCAGCATGCTTGGCTAGTAGCTGCTTGAGCTCGGCAATTTCACTCGCCGGCATATGCTTAGCCGCCAAACGGCAAGCTAACCCTTCCAGGGTTTCGCGCACTTCATAAATCTGCAGCAGCTCTTCTAATGACAGCGCCATGATGCGCACGCCCACATGCGGGATGCGGGTAATGAGTTGGCGGCCTTCAAGGCGGCGCAATGCTTCACGTAATGGTCCGCGCGAAACGCCATAGCGAGCAGCTAATTCAGCTTCAGATATGCGTGAGCCCGCTTCAAGATCGCCGCGCACAATGGCCTCTTGCATCAAGGCAAAAACTCTATCGGCCAGCGTCGTGCGAGCAGCTGAAGTATCAGCGGCATCTGCAACGGCGGGAGTGAGCTTCGGTGGCATAAGCAGATATTGTCTACAATCTTTTCGATGCACCGACAATAACGCGACGAAACTGACTGGTCAAGCGCATTTAAAACCAGATAGCGTAAAAGAAATGAGGGCCCCGGGGGCTTTTGTCTACAATTTATAGCCAGCACCACTTTCAATAAAAATAGTGCTGGCTATGATGAGACCAGAATTAACGCAACGTACTAGGATAAACCGGCAGTGAGCCCATCGCTTTCGCATCATGCGCGGGCAATAACTTAACTTGCGGGAACTTTTTCGCAATCGCTGAAACGTGTGCAATTGCATCACGCACGGTATCTGTATCCTCATCAATAAGTTGTCGCGCAATCCATGGCTTCTCAGCGAGGTGAGTAATGCCATCGAGCTGCCAAACTAAATCGCCCAAAAGCGCTAAGCGTTGGCCCGATGGCAGCGTCAAAAACACCAAGACTGAGCCCGGCGTATGCCCAGGTGCTGGCACCAAAACCACACTGCCATCGCCCCAAACATCGAACTGCTGAGCAAAACCTAGGTAAGGTTTGTTCACAAAGGCGTAACTTTTTAGATGATCTGCGCTGAGTTGTCTCGCTAGTGCCGAGTTATCGCCGCCATCGCTGATAAACGCTTGCTCAGTTGTCGGCACAAGCACCGGCGTATTACGTAGGCTATCTAGGCCACTAACATGATCCCAATGCGCATGCGTAAGAATTACGCCGACCAGCGATTTCAGGTCATAGCCCTGCGTTATAAGTTGCTCAGCGGCTGGCGTGGTTTTGTCGTAATCGGTGGTGAGCTGCATCAGTAGCGGCAGCAACTTCACCTGATCATCCACCTCACGGCCAAAACCAGTGTCGATCAGCAAGTCTCCGCGCGGATGCTGCACTAGCACGGCAGTCATGCTGAAATCGCGATTTTCTAATGGATTACCGCCGCGAAAAGCCAGCATCGCTGAAGAATGCATGGTGCCAGTTGGTAAAGCGCTCACGCGCATAGATTCAGGCGGCGATGCTGCGGGCAAGTTATCGGGTAACGCGATAGCTTGTGACGATATCGACCACGGTAAAAAGCTGGCAATAAACAGAGCCACCAACACTAAAGTCAACCATCGAATCCATCGCCACATAACTGCACCTTTATTATTATTTTTCGAGCTGGCAGCTACTTTATCATGGCCAAGTACTAAAAATGCAGAAGGAGCTTCCGTAAGCTCCCTCTGATCGATCAAGGCTTAATTGCTACTCACTAAGTCGGATCCCCACATCCAGCATTGAGAATATCAGTGGGGTCATTCGTAGCTCTACCTAAACCACTTCGAGTGACGCTGTCTAGCTTGGTGAAGTCAATAAAACCTGTGCCTTTACGCTGTCCTATCTTTGCGAATGCGACAGAAAACTCTGTTGGATCACTAAAATTATCAAAGTCTAAAAACTGCCTATCAAAAACGCCCGAGTTTAGAAATTTTGAGTAAGTTTGTTTATCACTATCGTACCCAAGTAATTTATAAAGCTTTTGAGCATTCCTATTCTCATCGAAAAAATCAAGAGCAAGCTTGTCACACTTTTTAAAGCGCTTATCACTACTTTCATCATCACTAATAGCAGTTAGCTTAATACCATCTATCGACGCAATATCAGCATTTATTAATGAATCAATAAGTACTTTTTGCTTACCCGTATAACTCTCCGCTAACAAAGAGGAGTTCCGGCCACTACCCTTGGCTTGCTCAATTCGCCAGGCAACAATATTATTCTCCGCAAAGCTAATATAAATCGATAGTTTCGAGCTATCCTCAAGCATGTATGACGCTATATAGCGCATCAGCTTGCCTTCATTTGCCGGCTCTATCTTAAAGTCATAGCTACTAGCAGCTGGATCAAAAACCAAAGGTCCAGAAGCTGCATCCTCATCAACTTTTATAATTCCGCTTGTTGAAATTGAAACTTTAATATCTGCATTAACAGGAGGGTTACTTACTGTTTGACTTGGAAGATTGTAATTACTCTTCAAAACAAACTTAGGCACATAAGACCCAGCAAACGGCTTAAGCTTAGCGACAGGATCATCCTTCACCTCTGCTGCTTTAAGTTGGCCAATAAATCCTGGAGTACCACCACCTGATTTCGACTTACCAATGTTAATCTCATTAAATATGCCACGCTTATTATCAGAGAGTGCATATTCAATATTGCCATCGAGCCAAATTATTTCAGGCAAGTGTGGAGTTCCACCAGCAGATAAAGTTCTATTAAATGGATTACTAAGCCTTTTTGAATCAACTGTAAGCGAGTTATCAACACCAACAATTGCTATTATCTCTTGCCCTTCAGTAAAGCTGCAGTCAGAGCCACAGCCTGTGCCACCACCCTTCTTGAAATTTAAATTATAGGTTTTGACTAGCGAACTATGAACAGTTCCAGCCACTGTGTCGCTACCCGGCGTTGTTGTGCCCCCACCTGTCTCTTTTGGTGGTGCATCAGGAAAAACTAGATCAGCATCAGGATTAGCAATAACGCTGGCTAAAATATCATCATAGATTTTGCCACTATCGTTGTTAAGCCCTTTCTTAAAGGCCTCTAGTAAGTCGTCGTAAAAATTACCCTTTGCTGCTGTAAATCGTGCATTAATTGGATCGAATGAGTCTCCGGTAGCCAAGTAGCCACCTGTGACCAATGCAGTCTTAAGCTTGGCAATAGCAGCATTCATCTCACTCGTTAACTCTGCTTTATTACTTTCAGACACATTAGAAAAATAATCTGATGGATTACCTCTTGCGGCCATAGCCAAGAGCAAATCTGTAAATGGCGTGATGTTTACTACCCCAGGACCTGCGGCATAGCTATTCAACACGGATGCTGGATCGCCATTACGAATCTGTACTACGCAGGGGAAAGCTGCAGCAGGCACAGTAGCAATACTCCAAGCACCAGTTGTGGAGGTAGGATTTGCATTATAGGTATTGCCATCACTGCACTTTGCATCAACATCACCACCAACAATCGGTGCACCAACAGCAGCAACACCGCTTAAGCTCGGAGCCGCTGCGCTACCGCCACCTCCGCCGCCACAAGCAGACAGTAGCGCCGCTGCACTGAGCGATAGCACTAACGCTGAGGGGTTAAGTTTAAACATTTGCTTATCTCCAAACCTAAATTGACCTCCAAAGTCTAGTAAGCTTTGACTTTTATATGCCCCCGCAACCAGGGGGGTCAGGCACAATAAATATTATGACTTCACAGCCAAAACTACTTTCAGTCGCACCGATGATGGATTGGACCACGCGCCATGCGCGCAATTTCCTGCGCCTGTGCAGCCCTCAGGCTCGGCTTTATACGGAAATGGTCACCACACAGGCGCTGGTCTACGGCGATATCCCGCGGCATTTACGTTTTGAGGCGCTTGAACACCCTATCGCGCTGCAGCTTGGTGGCAGCGACATCAAAGACCTCGTACATTGCGCCAAACTGGGTGAAGACTGGGGTTACGACGAGATCAACCTCAATGTCGGCTGCCCTTCCGACCGCGTGCAGCAAGGCCGCATTGGTGCCTGCTTAATGGCAGAGCCTGCATTAGTGGCAGATGCGTTAGCGGCGATGCAAGCAGCTGTGCGCGTGCCGGTGACGGTAAAACATCGCATCGGCATCGATGGCCTAGAGCATTTCGATGACCTACTAAACTTTGTCGATACCGTAGCAAGCAAAGGCTGCACTTACTTCATCGTACACGCGCGCATTGCCATCTTGGCGGGCTTAAGCCCAAAGGAAAATCGTGACGTGCCACCACTACGCTACGAAGACGTTTATCGCTTGAAAGTGCTGCGGCCAACGCTGACTATCGAGATTAATGGTGGCATTAAAACGGTGGATGAGATTGCGCAGCACTGGCAGCATACCGATGGCGTAATGATCGGGCGTGAGGCCTATCAAAACCCCTATTTATTGGTTGAGGCGCAGCGTCTTTGGGGTGTAACGGAGCTGCCATCACGTGGCGATATCATCCGTGCCTACGAGCCTTTTGTAGCGCGAGAATTGGCCAATGGCGTCGCGCTAAAACAGATGACACGGCATATTTTGGGCCTATTTCATGGCCAGCCGGGCGGTCGTCGCTATCGCCAAATTTTGAGTAATTTAGCCCCAGATGCTGGGCTTGAGGCATTACACGCAGCCCTAGCTGCAACCGGAGAAGAATAAAATGGCAACACCGCTACAACAGCTGATGGCTTGCACCACCGTGGTCGCCGACACAGGCGATATCGATAGCATCATTCGCCTAAAACCTGTCGATGCCACTACCAATCCATCCTTAATTTTAAAAGCGGCTAGCACGCCGCAATACGCCGAACTTATCGATCAAGCATTAGCAGCAATGAAGCAGCTACCTGCATCAGCACAGTTGCCAGCCGCACTTGAAGCCGTATCAGTGGCGTTTGGCGCGGAAATTCTCAAGCACATCCCCGGTGTGATTTCGACCGAAGTTGATGCGCGATATTCCTTTGATATTGCCGCCACACTAGCGCAGGCACGACGAGTCATTGCGCAATATCGCGCACTAGGCATTAGCCGAGACCGCGTACTAGTGAAAATCGCCAGCACTTGGGAAGGTATATGCGCCGCGCGCCTGCTCGAGCAAGAAGGCATACGTTGCAACCTCACTTTGCTGTTTAGCTTCACACAAGCACAGGCCGCTGCCGAAGCTAATGCCACGCTCATCTCGCCTTTTGTCGGGCGGATTTTAGATTGGTATGCCGCAAAAACTGGCGAGACATACACAAGCGAGACCGATCCCGGTGTGTGCTCAGTAAAAGCGATTTATGAGTACTACAAAGCCGTTGGCCACGACACTATTGTGATGGGTGCGAGCTTCAGAAATACCGGTGAAATCCGTGCATTAGCGGGATGCGACAAGCTCACTATTGGCCCTGCTTTACTAGATGCATTGGCGAAAGAGTCTGAGCCTCTGACTGCGCAATTAACTGCAGAAAGCATAGTGCCGCGCCCTCGCCTAGCTGAACTGACTGAAGCTAATTTCCGCTGGCAGCTTAATCAAGACCCCATGGCGACAGAAAAGTTGGCAGAAGGCATACGTTTATTTGCAGCAGATTTAGAAAAACTAGAAGGCTTGCTGGCAGCGAAACTCGCTTAAGTGAAAGGCTGGACGCTGCTGCTCAATCGCGGCAGCGTTTCTCGCTTTCTAGGGCATCGACCAAGCTACGGAAAGCTTCCGTGTTGGATTCGTTTAAGCTCATCAATGTGCGGTGAGCATCAATCACTTGCTGAGTCACCGCGTCTTCGCTGATATCGCCAATAATGGGTAATTCCTCAAGGCTGCTGCTCAAGGCCGATGATGTGCGCAACATGCGAAAGACTTTATCAAAGCCCATGCTGAGCAAAATGCGTTCGATATCGGGGTTGATACAGAGTAAAACCGGACGACCTAAGCCACGCTGCTTCAGTATCACGGCGATGCGAGCGAGCAAGCCTAAAGCGGTAGAGTCGATGGCTTCAGTAGTGGTGAGATCGATGAGCACGGCGCGAAGGCCCTCATCTTCTTTGATACGCTGGTCGACAAAGCTTTCCAGCGCGGTGCAGGTCGGCACACGCACATCGCCAACTAGCTTTAATACATAAGTGCCGTTTAATACGGCGTATTGCATCTTGCAGGCGTCCATGGTCACTCGTCGCGCGTAATCATCAGCAGCGCAATATCATCGGGCAGATCTTTAGCGGAAGGAAGACCTAAGCGCATATTTAAAGCCTCAAAATCATTTGTCGCAGCGGCTACATGTGCTTTCAGCAAAGCTTCTTTGCTGGGCAGATCACCGGTTGGCATGATCTCAAGGATACCATCTGAGAGCGCGACAATGGAGAATTGTGGCGCTAACTCAACGATATGTTCCTCGAATTGGGCATCGGCAAACAAGCCAAGCGGCAAACCATTGCCCAAGAGCGCTGTTACCTCACCACGCTGACACAAAAATGCCGGCGGATAATGCGCGCCTAAGGCGTAGGTCAGTGTCTGCTTATTAGTGTCGATGACGCCGCAAAACACTGTCAGGTGCTTGCCAGTCTCAAGCGCGCGTAGCTCTTCGTTCATTGCGTGCATCAGTTTCGCTGGCGACAATAAAGACACTTTCGTGCGCTTTTCAAAGTGCCGCCGGATGCGGTTGGTCAAAGTCTTTAAGAACACTGTGACAAAGGCGCTAGAGGCACCATGACCCGAAACATCCGCCAAATAAAATGCAGTACGACCAGGACCCAAGCTGAAATAGTCGACAAAGTCACCCGACAAAAACAGGGATGGCAGAATGACATGATTCAGCGTTAAGCCATTGGTTTCGTGTGGAGTTGGTGGCAGCAACTTGCTTTGTACTTGGCGGCCTGCGCGCTGATCGTACTCGAGCAGCTGCAAGCTTTTTTTCAGACGCTCATTGCTGTCTTCGAGTGCGGCGCGGTAATGCTGATTCTCTAGCCGTAGCTGACGGCGTTCAAGTGCTCGCTGCACGGATAAATGCATGATGTCTTGATTAAGCATGTACTTCATCAAGAAGTCGCTAGCACCTTCCTGCAGGCTGGAAATTGCTTGATCTAAAGAGGCTGTTTCGGTAACTACAATCACTGCCGTTTCTGGCAGCTCATGCAGTAAAGCGCGGAGCAATTGCGAGCCGTTGCTCAAGTTTAACGTTAGCTCACCCAGGATCAGTGAGGGCTTTAGCTCACGTGCTAAGGCAAAGCCTTCATCGGCATCGCCTGCAATCTGCACGCTATACCCATCGTGCACTAGCCAATCTTTTAAGCGATGCGCCAAAAAATCATCCGCATCGATAACCAGGATAGGCCCTGGCGGCACAAATTTCATTGCGCGGCGGGCTCGCTCTCGAAGTCATCATCTAAAAATGGGTCGGACGTAACGACACCATCGGCGATATCAAAAGCGCGAACCTGTAAATAATAGTCTCGAATGAAGTTATAACGATCACCCTGCACCAGCTTCTCCGCCTTCAGCAAGTCGGCTCGTGTATCGACTAAGTTCAACGCTAAGATGCCGTAAGCGACATCGGTGTTCATATAGGCGCGCGGGTCAGCTGGAGCATCGCCGAATCGGCCAAAAAAATCACGAACAGTGCTTGGGCCAAGCAAAGGCAACATCACATAAGGTCCCTGCCCAACACCCCATACCGCCAAGGTTTGGCCAAAATCTTCATCTGTGCGCGGCATGCCCATCTTCGCGCCGATGTCGAAAATGCCTGCTAGGCCTATCGTTGAGTTAAACATAAAGCGTGATGTAGTTGCTGCCGCTGCAGCCGGCTTACCTTGCAGTAGCTCGTTCACCAAGGTGATGGGCGACAATAAGTTTCTCAGGACGCGCGTAATGCCGTCATCCACAGGCTGTGGCGTGACTTTTTGATACGCTTTGGCCACTGGCTTGGCAACGTATTGATCAACCGTGTCATTGAAGCGATAAACGCCACGGTTAAAACCTTCCCATGGATCGGTATCGTCGGCGCTAGCTGCAACGGGCAGTAGCGAAGCGAAGCCAATGGCGACCAACAGTAAACGTCCTGTATTTTTCATTAGATGAATCCTTCTAAGCAAAATTAGCAGCGGCGAACCAGCACACTACCAATCGAATATCCCGCACCGAAAGAGCAAATAACGCCAACGTCGCCAGTTGCTAAATCGTCGCGATGACGATGGAACGCAATGATTGATCCGGCGGAGCTGGTATTAGCAAACTCATCCAAAATCACCGGTGCATCATCGCGATTAAATTCGCGACCAAGTACACGCTTGGCGATCAATTCATTCATGCTGAGGTTGGCTTGGTGCAACCACAGGCGTTTCAAATCAGACACCGCTAAGCCGCAATCGTTACTGTGCGAGACGATTTGATCGGCAACCATGGGGCAAACTTCTTTAAAAACTTTGCGGCCTTCTTGCTTAAATAGTTTATCGCGGGCGTCTACGCCGGTTTCATCACAGCGGTTTAAGAAGCCGAAGTTATTGCGAATGGCTGATGAAAACTGGGTGTGTAAGCGCGTGCCAATGACTTCAAATGCATCTGCTGAGGTGCAGGTTTCTGCTAGTTCCACAACGATCGCAGTGGCCACATCGCCAAAAATGAAGTGGCAGTCGCGGTCGCGCCACTCAAGGTGAGCCGAGGTAATCTCTGGGCTAATCACTAGCACGCAACGAGCGGAGCCACCACGAACGGCATCTGCCGCTGCCTGCAAGCCGAAAGTGGCTGAGGAGCAAGCTACGTTCATGTCATAGGCATAGCCGCCAGCGCCTAAGGCTTGCTGAATTTCAATGGCAACGGCGGGATACGCGCGCTGCATATTGGAGCAAGCCACAATAATGCCATCGACATCGGCGGCTGTTTTGCCGGCACGCTTTAGCGCATCGATGGCGGCTGCAACACCAATCTCGGCTTGAATGCCGATTTCGTCATTACTACGCTCTGGGATAGCTGGGAACATCCGCTCAGGGTCAATAACACCTGATTTATTGACGACATAGCGCGATTTAATGCCCGATGCCTTCTCGATAAACTCGACACTCGATGGCGCTAACGCGGTCACGTCGCCGCTGGCGATTGCCGCAGCATTGGCTTGGTTAAAGCGCTCAACATAGCTGTTAAAAGAAGCCACGAGTTCGGCATTAGAAACCGACTCACTGGGCGTGAATAAGCCAGTCCCGCTGATTACTACCTTTTGCATAACGCCCCCAATCACCTGAAATGAAAAAAACACGCCAAAACAAAATGGCTATAAAAATCCACACGATGAGCCAGTGTATCGCAGCGCGCTCGCGCACACCAAGCCCGATGCGGCAAAATTGTCATCAGGCCGTCTGCTTAATGTGTTAGCGCTTGCCAAAGCTTAGCAAGCCGCTTCGCCGACACGGGCTCGGCTGTCTTCATCGGCTGCGCAAATAAGGAAATCCGATACTCCTCAAGTAGCCAGCGATACTCATCTAGCGCAGAGGCATCGCCGCCGCGCTCTTTAGTGCGCTGAACTAACGTTGCCCATTGCTGCCAAAGCCCTTGTAGCTCAACACTGGCAAGCTCATCACGGCCAATATTGTGTGGCAACTTCTCTAATCGTAAGCACGCCGCGTGCAAATAACGCACGTAATGTCGCCAGCGTGGTAACGGACACTGCATCATAAAGTTCGACAGATCCAATGCTTCGAGCTGGCTACGCAAATCCTTTAATGCCAAACCGTAGACTGGCTGAGAGAGGCCTTCTATGGCGCGATAGGCTTGATGCGCTTTGCTGAAAATATCGTTAAGCACGGGCAACTGCTCAAGCGCCGCCGGTACCAGCAAAGCTCGTATCCGCTTGAGCTCACTTTGGAAGGCTTCATTTGTACGCGGCATAGCAAGCGTTTGCGCTAACAAGTGTCGAATAACGCTAAGCGTAAATTGCTGCTCAAGCGCTGCTTGCGGCAACCATCGCGCCGACTGCAACAACAAGCCCGCAGACTTTTTCAGTGCGGAGGCGATAGTTTTTTGCTCGCCAGCGCAGGCTAGACGCATCAGCTCAGCGACACCGACCTCATGCGCTTGCTGCGCTTGCGCTGCGTTGGCCATTAGTTTTAGCGCCAAACCTTGCGGCCCTAGCTGCAGGGCCGGAAATGCGCGCGCGGGCATGCCATCAACATCGGTATCGATGGCTTCGGGTAAGTCCGGAAAGCTCCAATTAGCAATATCTGAACGCTCCCACTGCCGCCGTGTTTCGGGCGCACTACCGGTAGCTGCTTCAGGCTGGCTCGATAAAGATATACGGAGCTTTGCGATATCTCGAGCAGTGGCCAAAACTTGGCGGCTAGCACCAATCACCGCCATATTGAACATAAAATGTGGCGCTAGCTCGACTTCATCCCATACGGTGCGCTCAATCAGGACGCCGCGTTGGCGTAAGGCCGCAGAGAGGGCCTGCCTAAGATTGCCCTCGGCAAAGTCGAGCTGATCGACCAGTTGCGCAGCGGTATCGGGCAACGGCACAAGTTGGCGGCGATAGCTTTTCGGCAAGCCACGCAACATCGCCTCAATTTTATCGGCGAGCAGACCAGGTACTAGCCAATCTAGGCGGTCTTCCGACACTTCATGCAGTAGGCCGGCAGGAATGCGCAAGGTAACGCCGTCGGCATCATGGCCAGGCTCAAAGTGATAACTTAGCGCCAACTCATGACCGGCAATGGCAATAGTGTCGGGAAAATCTTGCTCAGTATTTTCAGCGGCTGCTTTCGCCAATACATCTTCAGGGGTGAGAAATAGCACCTTAGGCTCTGTCTTTTCAATGCTATGGCGCCAATCTTCAAAGCTCTTTTGACTGGCGACATCAGCCGGAATACGCTGCTCATAAAAGCTATAAAGCGTGTGTTCATCGACCAATAAGTCGCGACGGCGGGTTTTGTCCTCAATGCGCGTGACATCATCGATGAGCGCTTGGTTATGCTTAAGAAACGCCGCTTTGATGCTGATATCGCCAGTCACCAAGGCATCGCGGATAAAGATTTCACGCGACTCAACACGAGCAATAGGCTCGTAATTCACCAGCAGCCGTGAATGCAAAATAAGTCCAAACAACGCTGACTGCTCATAGGCCATAACCCTGCCCTGTTTGCGGCGCCAATGCGGCTCCGAATAGCTGCGCTTGAGCCACGGCTGCGCCAAGTGCTCAATCCATTCCGGCGTAATTTTCGCCACTAAGCGCAAATAAACACGATGAGTTTCCACAAGTTCCGCCGCCATAACCCACGGCGGGCCTTTTTTGCTGAGCACTGAGCCGGGGAAAATTAGCGCCTTTTGATTACGTGGCGCTTGGTATTCACGCTCTTCGGTTTTATGCGCAATTTGCGAAAGTAGGCCAGTGAGCATGGCACGATGTATTGGCTCATAGGGTGCAGGCTCACGATTGACTCTTAGATTCATGCGTTCGCATTGCTGCGTGAGTTGGCGATAGGTCTCGCGCCACTCTCTTAAGCGCATCCACGACAAAAAATGCTTGCGAGCAAACTCACGGCGCTGACGCTCAGTCAGTTCAGATTTCTGCTCGGCCAAGACCTGCCATAAATTCACGAAGAATAAGAAATCGGAATCTTCATGGCGAAATTGCGCATGGCGCTCATCGGCGGCTTGCTGCTTATCGTGCGGACGTTCGCGGGGGTCTTGCACGGACAGCGCAGAGACAATAACCAGCACTTCATGCAAAGCACCAAGCGGTGCGGCGGCAATGACCATTCGCGCCAAACGTGGGTCTAGCGGCAGCTGTGCCAGCTGTTTACCAATGGCAGTGATGCGCAATTCAGCATCGAGTGCACCGAGCTCATCGAGCAGGCGTAAACCATCATTGACTAAGCGGCTATCGGGCCTATCTAAAAATGGAAAATCATTGATGTCGCCAAGTTTGAGCAGCTGCATCTGCAAGATAACAGCGGCTAAGTTGGTACGCTGAATCTCAGGGTCTGTAAATTCACGGCGGCCAAGAAAGTCAGCCTCGCTATAAAGCCGAATGCACAAGCCCGGCGCGATACGACCGCAGCGGCCTGCACGCTGGTTTGCGCTAGCCTGTGACACGGCCTCAATAGGCAAGCGCTGCACTTTCGAGCGATAGGAATAGCGGCTGATGCGGGCAAAACCGGGATCAATGACGAAGTGAATATTGGGCACGGTCAGCGAGGTTTCAGCCACGTTAGTCGCAATAACGATGCGCCGACCTTTGCCCTGCGAAAACACTTTCTGCTGTTCCGCCACCGATAAGCGCGAATACAACGGCAATATCTCGCAATGCGGCGGGCCAAAACGGCGCAAGTTATCGGCTAGTTGGCGAATCTCACGCTCACTGCTGGCAAACACCAAAATGTCGCCATTAGCACGCTTATGCTCACGCTCATAAGCGATACATTGGTCGACCGCTTCTACCACAGCTCTCGGCAAAGCTTCCTCGATCAGCTCATAGCCATCGTCTTCATCGCCGCCACTAGGCTCGGCACTGATCGGTGCATACATCATCTCAACCGGGAAACTTCGACCTTCAACAATGAATACTGGCGCGCCGGTGAAGTGCTGACTAAAGCGCTCAACATCAATAGTTGCCGACGTGATGATGACGCGTAAATCGGGGCGTTGAGGCAAGAGCGTTTTTAAATAGCCCAAGAGAAAGTCGATATTAAGGCTGCGTTCGTGAGCCTCATCGATGATTAGTGTGTCGTATGCACGTAGCAGTCGATCTCGCGAAAGCTCGGCAAGCAAAACGCCATCGGTCATTACTTTGAGATAGGTCTCAGCCGCAGTTTGATCGCTAAAGCGCACCTTAAAGCCAACGCCCTGCCCCAGTGTCGTGCCAAGCTCATCAGCAATACGTTGCGCCACCGTGCGTGCGGCAATACGCCGAGGCTGGGTATGGCCAATCATGCCGGCACGCCCACGACCTGCCGCCAAGCAGATTTTCGGCAGCTGTGTGGTTTTCCCTGAGCCCGTTTCACCGGCGACAATAATGACTTGATTGCTTTCGATAGCCGCTTGCAGGCGCTCGCGCTCAGCCAATACCGGCAGATCGCCAGACCAGTCAATATTTTCGGGAATGACGCGGGCTAAAGCAGACGGCAAAGACAAAAACAACACCTCACTAAACACGGCAGATAAAAAAAGGGGCAGCCTAAGCCGCCCCTAATATTGAGCTCAAAGACTACTGATCGCGCAGTTCGCGACGCAGGATTTTGCCCACGTTAGTTTTCGGTAAATCGGCACGGAATACGATAGAGCGCGGTACTTTATAGCCTGTGAGGTTGCTGCGTAAATGCTTCATCAGCGAGTCCTCGGTCAGCGCTGGATCTTTACGTACAACAAACAGCTTCACCACTTCGCCTGACTTCTCATCAGGAATGCCAACCGCTGCTGCTTCCAATACGCCTGGGTGGGCGGCCGCGACATCCTCAATTTCATTTGGATAGACATTGAAGCCAGAGACCAAAATCATGTCTTTAATACGGTCAACAATACGCAAATAACCATCAGGCTGAATCACCGCAACATCGCCAGTTTTCAGCCAGCCGTCTTCAGTAATAGTTGCGGCAGTGGCTTCCGGCAGCTGCCAATAGCCCTTCATGACCTGTGGGCCACGAACGCAGAGCTCGCCAGCTTCACCTAAGGGCAGCTCTTCGCCATTTTCAGAGATCACTTTCAGCTCAGTGCTTGGCACTGGCATGCCAATGGTGCCGATCTGAATTTTTGACAAAGGATTGAGCGTGACCACAGGTGAAGTTTCTGTCATGCCAAAACCTTCACAGATTTGGCAACCAGTGATTTCCTCCCACTCCTCTGACGGCTTAATCTGCATCGCCATGCCACCAGCAACAGTTAGCTTTAGCGATTTGAAGTCGATCTTACGGAACTCAGGGTTATTCATCAGGCCGACAAATAACGTGTTAAGGCCAGCCATTGCGGTAAAGCGCCATTTGCTCAGCTCTTTCACGAATGCTGGAATATCGCGTGGGTTGGTAATGAGCACGGTGTGGCCGCCAAGCTCCATCATGCCCAAGCAGCACACAGTGAAGGCGAAGATATGATAGAGCGGCAATGGCGCAATCATGATCTCTTTACCAGGCTCAAACGTTGAGGTGAGCACGGCACGAATTTGCAGCAAGTTGGCGACTAAGTTGGCGTTGGTCAGCATCGCGCCTTTAGATACGCCTGTTGTGCCACCGGTGTATTGCAGCACGCATAGGTCATCGGGTTTGGCCGTATGGTCTACAGGTGCACGGTTGCGGCCTTTCGCTAATGCCGCGTTAAGCTTGACCGAACCGGGCAACGAATACGCCGGCACCATTTTCTTCACATGCTTAACTGCGGCGTTAAGAATCCAACGCTTTGGCGCAGGCAGCAAATCAGCCAGCTCAGTAACGATGACATGCTTAATGCCGGTTTGGCCGACAACCGCCTGGGCCATATAGCCAAAGTTTGCTAAAACAACTAGAGCTTTTGCGCCAGAGTCATTGAATTGATGCAGCATTTCACGTTCGGTATAGAGCGGATTGGTGTTGACCACGACAAGACCAGCACGCATCGCGCCAAAAACAACTACTGGATATTGCAATACGTTGGGCATTTGCACAGCGATACGGTCACCGGCTTTCAAGTCCGTGTGTTGCTGAAGATAGGAGGCAAAGTTAGCGCTGAGTCTGTCGATATCGCTGTATGACAGTGTGCAGCCCATATTTGAGAATGCTGGTGCATCGCCAAAGCGATGGCAGGCTTCGTGGAAAACCTCCAACACTGAGCTGTAGGCCTGAGTATCGATGCGATAAGGGATATTTTCAGGGTATTTGTCTTTCCAGAAATCAGTCAGCATTGACGGGCTCCAAGTAGTTTTTATTGTCAGTTCGATGATGCAAGTGAAGCTGGCCATACCGAAGGGTCTTCGGTGAATACCAAACTACAGGTATCGTGCGCGGCAGCAGCCACAACGCAGCGGCATGAGAGCCACTCATCGCGGCGGAAAGCATACACTGAGATGCTATCTCCGGCAGCATATTGTGCTATCCGTTTGTCCCAATTGGCTGCATTTACTCGCAAATTATCGAGCGCAATGATCACATCACCCGCTGATAGGCCTGCCGCTGCCGCTGCGCCAGATGGGTCAACGACGCGTAATTGCACGCCGCCATCATCAGCTGACTGTGTGCGTACGCCCAAACTAACGCTATTGGCAGCGCTAAGCGTAACCTTCGCGCCAGCATCTTCGAGCAGACTTTGCCATGGCAGTTCCTCTGTACTGTGCAAGGCTTGCTGCAAAAATTGCTCCGCGGCGCTGCCGAGTTTGCTAATTAATATATCGGCAATATTTTCGTTGCTAACGCCTTTAAGCTCTCGCCCATAACGCTGCCACAAATCGCGCATAACATTATCTAAATCATGATCTTGGGCGCGCAACATAAGGTCTAAACAAAGCGCCATAACCGCACCCTTAACGTAGTAACTGACCACTACATTGGGTGTGTTTTCATTTTGCTGATAATACTTGGTCCACGCATCGAAACTTGAGTCCGCCAAGGTTTGCACTACCCGCCCTGGTGTTTGTAAATGCCGAGTAATGTTTTGACTCAGCAATTTGGCATAGGCCTCTACGTTAATAACACCGGAGCGCAGCAAAAATTGATCGTCGTAATACGAGGTGATGCCCTCAAAAAACCATAGCAGCTCGGTGTGTACGGGTTGGCGCAAATTCGGCGCAACCATGACGTCAGGCTTTAGGCGCTTCACATTCCAACTATGAAAATACTCATGGCTGCATAGGCCTAAAAGCTGCGTATAGCCCGCGCTGGGCGCATTTGGCTCATTTGCACTGGGAAGATCATCGCGATTGCAGATCAAACTCGTTGAGCTGCGATGCTCTAGGCCGCCATAGCCCGAGCCAACCACTCGCAGCAAGAAAAGATACTCACTGAATGGCGCTGGCTCTTCAAAGAAGCGTATTTGCGTCTCACATATACGCTTCAAATCATTGATTAAACGCGGAGTATTTCCTCGATGAGCACCGGTAATGGCAATCGCATGCGGCACACCATCAACATCAAAAGCTTCGTAATCAAAGACACCTAGCTCGACAGGGTGATCAATAAGCTCGTCGTAGTTCGCTGCGCAATAATCACCGAAACCCAAAGGCTCAGCGCCGGCGCGAGTTAGCGTAGTAGCAACACGCCATTCGCCAGTATTCCCTAGCGACACCTCAGCGCCTTGTGGCTGCTCAATCGTGATCGTTACTGGTCGCTGCTCTTGGCCAGCAACTGCAAGAAATAGCGAAGTGCCATTAAAGAAGCCGCCAAACTGGTCGAGCAAGGCGGTACGAACCGACATATCCCAAGCGTAAACACGGTAGCGCACAAGCAGCTCACCGACGACAGGAGCGCAGCGCCATGATGACTTGTCGATAGCGGCTATCGAGACGCTCTGACCATCGCGAGTGAAAGCCTTTAGCGGCGTTAGATGGCGTGAGAAATCGCGGATCATATAGCTGCCAGGAATCCAATCGGGCAGCCATAACACTTGACCAGCGGCGTCAGGCTCAGCGATGGTTAGGCAGATATCGAAATAATGTGATGCAGGATGTGCGGAACTCACGCCATAATGAATCGTGTTCAGCATAAATCCTCCATAAAAATAATCAGTGGTGAGGCAGCTTATATGAAGAGCGTTAGCACACAACAGCGAAGCGGCCCCGAATTTGAAGGTGTGAGCTTTGTTTTAGCCGAAGATGGCCATGAGATCCCCCTACGGCACTGGCCAGTTGAACACCCGAAGGCATTAGTGCACATAGCGCACGGCATGTCGGAGCACAGCGGTTGCTATGCCGATACTGCCGCCCGCCTCAATGCCGCCGGCTATGCCGTGATGGCGCATGATCATCGCTGCCATGGCTTATCGGTGCCTATCGAAGCTCTAGGCGAGATTAGCGACACTCAGCATTGGGAAGCCGTTTGTGCCGATATGCGCAGCGTTAATCGTTATGGAAAATCCATCTATCCAGATGCTCCGTGGGTTTTACTCGGCCACTCCATGGGCTCGTTTATCAGCTTAGCTTTTGCTGAGCGCCACTCACAAAATATTGACGCGCTGATACTGCAAGGCAGCAATTACGAAGCACCATGGTTTACGTGGTCCGCGCATTGGTTTGCCAAATTTGAATGCTGGCGCCAAGGTGAAAACAGCCGCAGTCCTATCATTCACGCGCTGACGTTTGGTAAGTTTGCCAAAGCTTTCGGCACCGATAACACCAGCTATAACTGGCTGTCACGCGACAATACCTTCGTGCAGCGTTATACCAATGATCCGCTCTGCGGCATCACCTGTAGCAATGGTTTTTGGCGCGACTTTCTCGTTGGGTTAAGCCGAACGCAGCGCATGAGTAACCTACGTAAAATCCGCAATGACTTGCCGGTGTATTCGTTTGCTGGCTCAAAAGACCCTGTTGGCAACGATGGCATCAACGTAGCCATTCTAGATGACAAGCTTGAGGCCGCAGGCTTAATCGATGTCACCATGAAGATCTACGAAGATGCTCGCCATGATCTCTTCAACGAGACCAATAAAGACGAAGTTTACGAGGATTTGTTGAGCTGGCTAGATGACACACTGCTGCGTGTTGCCCAGCCTGCGTGCGAGCTCAAACCGCAGCAAGAGCCCACCGCATGGTTGGCAGGGAACGGCTAAAGTACTAGGCGGTCGCTAAAAACTGGCGACCGCTTATTTCGTAGCCTTCATGGCTGCACGAATTTGCTCAATACGATCACGGTTTGCGTCAAAATCGTAATAGCCAATACGTGACGACGAACGCACATCTACGCGCTGACCATCGGCCTGCATGGCAAACTCAACATCATCGACAAAGCCCATTAACGACGACGTGTATTCGGCGTAAAGATAAGCAGAGTCTTGCTTAACCACTTTTGCGCCCGACATATCGGCAATAACAGCGGCCAAACGCGCCATATAACTGCCCTTGTCGCCAACAACCATTAACGGCGCAATAGCTTTTTTATCACCCTCCACCGCTTGGCTACCCACCGCATGCGGCGCTGATGGCAGCGGCGCTAACTGACCATTTTCGTTGACGCCTAAGTTCGCCGGACGCGAGCCAGACATAAGGCCAGCCGAGGCATTCAAGCTCACGCCAGACAATGCAATCGCAGCAACTATCAGCAATTTTTTCATGGTTATTTACTCAAGTAGCGCATGGCATCTTCGATGCCTTTTAGCGTTAGGGGATGCATTCGTTGATCAACTAACTGCAAGGTCATTTCAGTCGACTGTGTCATTTTCCAGTGCTTTTCTGCTTCAGGGTTAAGCCAAACCACTTTGTCGAAATGGTTGGTTAAACGCTGCATCCAAAGTGCGCCGGGCTCTTCATTGAAGTGCTCAACCGAGCCGCCCACCGAGGCAATTTCATACGGCGACATACTGGCATCACCAATGAAAATCACGCGATAGTCTTTGCCGTATTTATGAATAATGTCGTAAATCATGGTGCGTTCGCTGTGGCGCCGCATATTGTTTTTCCATACCGACTCATAAATGAAGTTATGAAAGTAGAAAAACTCGAGATGCTTAAATTCGGTTTTAGCGGCCGAAAAAAGCTCCTCGCAAATGCGCACATACGGGTCCATCGAGCCGCCAATATCAAAAAACAGCAGCACTTTGACGCGGTTTTTACGCTCTGCCACTAAGCGAATATCGAGCATGCCGGCGTTGTGAGCGGTATGGCGAATGGTGTCGTCGATGTCGAGAATTTCTTCCGCACCTTGGCGAGCAAAGCGGCGCAGACGGCGCAAAGCCAGCTTGATATTACGAATGCCAAGCTCGACATTGTCATCGAGATTACGAAAGTCGCGCTTTTCCCAGACCTTCACCGCACTTTTATTGCGCGATGGCCCAGCCATGCGAATGCCTTCAGGGTTAGCACCATAAGCACCAAACGGCGACGTGCCACCGGTGCCAATCCATTTATTGCCGCCCTGATGACGCTTCTCTTGCTCTTGCAGACGCTCCATGAATTTCTTCATCAGCTCTTCAAGCGAACCAGACTTTTGCAGTTCAGCCATTTCCTCTGGCGATAGCTGTTTCTCCAGCTCTTTGCGCAGCCATTCCTCAGGAATGCTTTTGCTCAGAAAATCGGCCGATACGCCTTCTAGACCATCAAAAAAAGCCTTAAAAGCGCGATCGAATTTGTCGTAATGGCGCTCATCTTTGACCATGCAGACTTTTGCCAGCTGATAAAACGCCTCGCTATCGGCATAGACCAAGCCTGCTTTCAACGCGGCATTGAGATCGAGCAGCTCGCGGATGCTCACCGGCACCTTATGCTCTCGCATGGTCTCAAAAAAATGGACTAGCATCGCCCTCTCCTAGCGTTAAGCATCGGCGTTAAACGTCGTCTGGTGTTAGGCGTTTTCACGGCGATTCATAAAGGCTAAACGCTCAAGCAACGCCACATCGGCCTCGTTTTTCAGCAAGGCGCCGTACAGTGGCGGAATGGCTTTGCGCGGATCGCGATTACGCAGCACATCTTCAGGGATGTCATCGGATAGGATCAGCTTGAGCCAATCGATCAATTCAGAGGTTGTTGGCTTTTTCTTCAAGCCCGGCACTTTGCGCAGATCAAAGAAAATATCCAGCGCCTGCTTCAGCAGCGTGCCTTTGATGCCAGCGTGATGTACTTCGACAATCGCCTTCATGGTCTCAGCATCGGGGAATTGGATGTAATGGAAGAAGCAGCGACGCAAGAAAGCATCGGGCAGCTCTTTTTCGTTATTTGAAGTGATGATGACAATTGGGCGATGTTTAGCCTTGATGGTCTCGCCAGTTTCGTAAACGAAGAACTCCATTTTATCGAGCTCGGTAAGCAAGTCGTTGGGGAATTCGATATCAGCCTTGTCAATCTCATCGATCAGCAACACTACGCGCTCATCGGCAGTGAATGCTTCCCAGAGCTTACCTTTCTTGATGTAGTTGCCGATGTCGTGCACGCGTTCGGTACTGAGCTGCGAATCACGCAGGCGCGATACGGCATCGTATTCGTAGAGACCTTGCTGAGCTTTGGTGGTGGACTTGATGTGCCACTGGATCAAGCGTGTGCCAAAGGACTCAGCGACTTGCTCAGCCAATAGGGTTTTGCCTGTGCCTGGCTCACCTTTAATCAACAAAGGCTTTTGCAGCGTCACGGCGGCATTTACGGCCAAGGTTAACTCGGGCGTGGCGATGTACTGATCAGTTCCAATAAATTGCATATCTATTCCTATCGCTAAACGTTAAACCGCGTCGTCGCGCGAAATCGCGGCATCGACAACTAAGACTATTCCCGCCACTAAACACCAAGGCAACAAGGCTTTTACTGCTCCTACGGAGTTGTGTGCGAGCAATTCAAAAAACAAGGTGATGGTCGCGGGTAATACCGCTAGCTGACCGTGTTGCAAAGTAAGCGTTGGCGTAAACACAAGCACCGCCAATAACAAACGCGATATGCGCTTGAACTGGCTATCACCACGCAAAAATAGGCTGCTAGCCAACCACCACACTATAACGGCCGACACCATATATAAAGCCCACATGGCCAAGGTAAATTCAGGCTCAGTCATCGCTAGGCTCCTGTGGCTCGCGGCTCTTATGCCTCCATGCCGGCATTTGGTCAGAGTTAATTAGCCATGGCTCGCGTGGTGGTGGCATTTGTAAATAAAACCCCTGCGACTCAATTTGGCTCAGCACTTGCGCGATGTCAGCACGTGCTAAAGGCCGCTCGACAGACAGCATGATGTCAGTGACATGCACTGGCGCACCAAATTGCGTTAACAAGGCCTCAGGCAAACGCTTCAAGCCTTCTGCCTTTAAGGTGTAGACATACATTTCGTCTTTTTTGCGGCTTTTGTAAATTGAACAAAACACACGACTCATTGCGTTATCTCGATTTCATGCTGGCTTGGCGCAGTGCCGACCATTCGTCTAGTTGCGCCTGATGTGCATTTAGCACCTCGGCGATTACAGGTGACACATAGGGTGCACGCCAACCACCGAGTTGAGCAAGTGCATCGGCAATCGAGGTGTCGACTGCTTGCAGCACGATGCGCTCAGCGAGGCGTTTACGCCAGAGCACTTCTAGCGGCATGGATAAGTCATCTGCGACTGCTTGCATGGCGCGCTTGAGGGCATCGAAAAGCTTACTGGCTTCACGCGGCAATGGTACTGCTACTGGCGTCGGCCATGCGTCATTGCCGGCAGCGGCTTGAGCGATAATCGCAAGAATTTCTTCACCATCTTTGCGCGCAACACGCGGATTAAGCTCGCTAATACCGCGGAAATCCTGTGCTTGCTTGGGCAGGCTGTGAGCCATCTCAAACAGCGACAACGGTTTCAATAAATGCCCACGCGGCACATCGCGGCACATCGCCTCGGTTTCGCGCCAGCGCATCAGCGCCTGCAAAACAGCGCTTTGTTGGCGCGATAAACGCCACGCATTGCCGTGGCTACGCCAGATTTCATCAGGGTTAATAGCATTTGGTACGCGGCAAACCTCAGCACACTCGGCATCAAATAAATGCCAGAGATCTTTTGCCTGCAGGCGTTCACGCACAGCCTCATATAGCGCAGGCAAATGCCGAACATCGAGCGCGGCATAATTTAGCTGCTGATCGCTGAGCGGTCGCGCTAACCAATCGGAGCGCGAGGCATCTTTAGGGATGTCGATATTTAAGACTTGAGCCAGGGCTTTTTGATAACCCAACTGCAAACCTTCACCAAGCATGGCTAAGCCGATTTGCGTGTCATGCACTTGCCCGACAGCACCATCGCTATAAGGCGTTAGCACTTCCAAATCTTCGGAGCAGGCATGCATGATTTTTAATGGCCCAGCCGCGCCCAGCAAAGGCGCTAGGCAGGCTAAGTCATCAATGGCGACAGGATCGACGAGCATTTCGCCGTGGCCATCGCCAAGTTGTAGTAGGCCCAGTATGGGATAAAACGTGTCGACCCGAATGAACTCGGAGTCGATGGCCAGCGGTTGGGCGTGCTGCCAACGCGGCAAACTCTCGGTGAGCGCGCTGGCAGAGGTTTGATGAATAAATTCGGGCACTAAAGATCCAGTTGTTTGGCTATCACTTCGTTCATGATCTCATAGGTGCCGCCGCCAATGGAGAGAATCCGGTTATCTCGATACAAACGTTCAACCAAAGACTCGCGCATATAGCCCATGCCGCCGAAAATTTGCACGGCTTCGGTGGTGACAAAATCGCTAACTTGAGTGGCAAAGTTTTTCGCCATCGACACTTCTTTCAGCGAAGGAATGCCTTCGCTCATACGTGCTGCCACGCGATAGGTGAACTCACGACTAGCCTCTAAGCGTGTCGCCATATCAGCGAGCTTATGGCGAATGATCGGCATACGACCTAAATGCTTGCCAAAAGCTTCGCGCTCTTTTGCCCAGCGCAGGCTTTCTTCCAAGGCCAGCGTTGACGTCATATTGGCCATGATCGATAGGTTCAAACGTTCCATTTGAAAGTTACTCATGATCAGCAGAAATCCAGCATTTTCGCTGCCGATCAAGTTGCTTGCTGGCACTTTCACATCATCAAAAAATACTTCAGCGGTATCAGATGCCCACCAACCCATTTTGCGCAATGGTTTGCCAGTTGAGACACCGGGTGCATTGCGGTCAATAACCAATAAGCTGATGCCGGCATAGCCAGGGCCGCCTGTACGCACGGCAGTAACGTAGAAATCGGCACGAATGCCCGAGGTGATGTAAATTTTGCTGCCATTAACGACATAGTCGTCGCCAACACGCTCTGCGCGCGTTTTTAATCCAGCAACATCGGAGCCGCCTGATGGCTCAGTAATTGCCAACGCGGCGATCATTTTGCCTTGCAGTGTTGGCACAGCGTAGCGCTGGCGAAGATCGTCGCTGCCCCATTTCACGATGGGTGGTAAGGCAATATCAAGCGAGCCAAGGCTGGCAGCAAAGCCACCAGAGCCAGAGCGCATAATTTCTTCGGTCATGGCGATTTTTAAGAAAATATCTTCACCTGTGCCGCCTAACGCTTCGGGATAGCCAACACCGAGCAAGCCTGCATTAGCGGCTTTTTCATAGATTTCGCGCGGAAAAGTACCGGTCTCTTCCCAATCATTGATATGCGGCAGTACTTCGCGGGTAACGAATTGGCGAGCACTGTGGCGGGCTATTTCATGGGTTTCATTAAAATATGAGGGATAAAGTGACATGACAGACTCCAAAATCGCCGATCGAAATAACGGCGTGACCGAGCGGTTCTATCATTCATTACGCATCTTCTCAAGAACTACTTTTATTAGGTAATGCGTTGCTCTAAAAAGCGCTCAATATCGAGAGCCGAAAATGGCCAATAGAGCGCGGCGCCCTCACCATGGCGCAGCACAGGAATACGCTCGCCAAACTGCAGGCAAAGCGCATCATCGAGCGCAATATCGATGTATTGCCATGCTATCGGCCGCACCAGGCTAAGCTGCTTGAGCACGCGTTCAGCGTCATCGCAGAGATGACAGCCAACAGTGCCTAGCAGCTCAAGCACGCCTTAGGACTCAGGGCGGTTGCGATGGCGAATGCGCCAGCAACGGTGGATTTTCTGGTTGCGCTGATAATCAAAACCAATGGTCTCAGCACTGATGTCCTCAATCTCAAACTGCGCCATCAGCGCCTCGTCGAGGCCGAATTTGCGGAAGTTATTGGAGAAATACAGTGTGCCGTCATCAGTTAGTAAGCGCATGGTCAGTTGCAGCATGCGCACGTGATCGCGCTGCACATCGAAAACATCTTCGCTGCGTTTCGAGTTAGAGAACGTCGGCGGATCAAGGAAAATCAGTTCGTATTGCTCAATCGGTCGCGTCGCAACTTCTTCCTGCAACCACGCCATGACATCAGCCTGAATCAGGCGATTTTGCTCATCGGGCAAGCCATTCAGGGCTAAGTTACGTTCAGCCCAGAGCAAATACGTTGGCGATAAATCGATGGTCGTGGTGCTCAGCGCGCCGGCTAAAGCAGCGTGCACACTAACCGTACCCGTGTAGGCAAACAGGTTGAGGAAATGAGTGCCTTCAGCCTCACGAGCAATGCGTTCGCGCATTGGGCGGTGATCTAAAAAAAGACCGGTGTCGAGGTAGTCTGTGAGGTTGATCAATAGCTGCGCCTTACCTTCGCGCACTTCAAAAAACTTGCCACGCTTGGCCTGCTTTTCGTACTGTTGTTTGCCACTTTGGCGTTCGCGTACTTTCAAAAAAACTTTGTCGCGATGCAGGCCCATGATGTGGCGAATCGCACGCAATGCCAGCTTAAAGCGCATCGCCGCTTTTTCAGGATCGATGGTTTTCGGCGGCGCGTATTCCTGCACATGCAAACGGCCATCGTAGACATCGACGGCTAAGTTGAACTCAGGCAAGTCAGCATCATAAAGACGGAAACAGCGGATGCCCTCGGCATTGGCGATTTTCAGCGCCGCTTTTAGATTCTTCTGCAGGCGGTTGGCAAAATCCATGGCCTCGGGCGGCAGCTCATCATCGCTAGGATAAAACGCCAGCGGCAACTCAGCTTCGGCTGGAATCACGCGACCATGGCGAGCAAAAATCGGCAGCGCGCCGTTAAACAGGCGCTGCGTATTTTTATGCTCTAGGCCTAAAGCGTCGGCGTGCTCGATATTGGCGGCCAGCACTACGGCATCCCAATTCGGCAGATGCTTGCGCAGCTCGCGGCCGAGTGCGCGATACACATATTTAATGCTGTCTTCTTCGCCCAAACGCTCGCCATAGGGCGGATTAGTGGCGATTACGCCGGGCACAGTGAAGTTTTCACCTGCGCCGGTCTCGGCAGCATCCCAGTCGTTAGGCAATGGCCAGTCACCAATACTGTGCTGGGCGAAATGCATCCACTGTGCAACACCAGCGGCTTGCGCGTTACGTTGGGCACTGCGAAGCGCATCGGGGTTGGTGTCAAAACCAACTAATTGCGGTGGTGATTTTTCCTGAGCCGCGAGTCGCATGGCCACGGCTTCATCGCGTACTTCGCGCCACACGTTTACGTCATGACCCATCCAGCCTTCGAAGCCAAAACGCACACGCGCCAAGCCTGGAGCAATATCGGCCCACATTTGCGCGGCTTCAATGAGCACAGTGCCGGAGCCGCACATTGGGTCAAATAAACGTCCTTGGCCGCGCGCTGGCCAGCCGGCTTGCATGAGCAAAGCCGCGGCCAATGTTTCCTTTAAAGGCGCGTCGGTTTGCGCCACGCGGTAGCCACGCTTGTGCAAGCTATCGCCAGAAAAATCGATGCTAACGCTGATATTTTCTTCTTCAATGAACAAGTGCAGGCTGAGATCTGGCTGCTCACTATCGACTGATGGCCGGTTGCCGGTGCGATCACGAAAGCGATCCACGATGCCATCTTTTAAACGTAGGCTAGCAAAGCGTGTGTGGGTGGCTACGCCTTTAGAGGCGGCAGCACGAATGGCAAAACTAGCGTCTTCACGCAGCACATTTTCCCAAGGATATTTCAGTGCGGTTTGAAATAACTTGTCGGGATCACCAGAAGGCACGCTAAACAGCGGCAGCAGCACGCGCGAAGCTAAACGCGACCATAAGCACAGACGATAACCAGTGGCCAGATCGGCTTGCACCGAAATTGCACCTTTGAGCTGGCGTGGCTGACTAGCACCAAGCGCAATTAATTCATCGACCAATAGCTCGTCGAGACCATCGGCACCGGTAACAATCCATTCGCGCAATTCGGTATTAGTGGCACTCATGATTCACGGCTCACGACTGCTTCCGCCTGCTGCGCGGCTTTCTGTTGCATGGCGCGCGAGGCACCCAAAATTGCTTGGCGTATCACATCAGGCCCCTCATAAATAAAACCGGTATAGACCTGCAACAAAGATGCGCCGGCTTGAATTTTTTCAGCTGCTGAATCGGCATTGGCAATGCCGCCAACGCCGATCAAAGGCAGTTTGCCATCGAGTGCAGCATTCAGCTCACGCAATACGCGTGTGGCTGATTCGCGCACTGGGCGACCGCTTAAGCCACCAGCTTCATCGGCATACTGCAGGCCAGCTACAGCTTGGCGACCGATGGTGGTGTTTGTCGCAATAACGCCATCGATGCCTTGCTCAAGAAAAACTTTAGCCATCGACTCGACTTCTACTAAGGCTAAATCAGGCGCAATTTTCACCAGCAAAGGCACGTATTTACCGTGCGTTGCGGCAAGCTCGAGCTGCTTAGATTTCAACACCTCTAATAAACGTTGCAGTGCAGCCTCGCCTTGCAGGCTGCGCAAACCCTGCGTGTTTGGCGAGGAAATATTGACCGTGATGTAACTCGCGTGGGCATAGACTTTTTCTAAGCAAATCAGATAGTCGTCGGCGGCATTTTCCACCGGCGTATCCGCATTTTTACCGATATTAATGCCTAAGATGCCGGCAAATTTAGCGCGCTGAACATTGCGCACGAGGGCATCCACGCCATCGTTATTAAAGCCTAGACGATTGATGATGGCACCCGCCGCTGGTAGGCGAAACATGCGCGGCTGTGGATTGCCAGGTTGTGGGCGTGGCGTGGTGGTGCCAATTTCGATAAAGCCAAAGCCTAATGCGGCCATGGCATCGATGTAGTCACCGTTTTTATCGAGACCAGCAGAAAGACCAACGGGATTGGGGAAATCTAGACCAAGCACTGAAACAGGCTGTGTTGGTGGTTGCGGCCAACGCTGCATAAAGCCCATGCGTTCAGCCCAGCGTAGACCGCCAAGCGCGACGTGATGCGCAGTTTCAGGCTCAAATTGGAACAAGGCGGCGCGCGCCAACGGATACCACATCAGTCATTTCCCACAGCATCAAGAGGCGCAGATTATACGCCATGGCGCGCGGCAAGAGACACCGCGCGCCAACACAGAGGGAATTAAACCTTAGCCGCGGATACGCGACAGCGTCTCCCGCGTATCCGATGATAAATCGCCGGATAAAAGCCCATCGAGTTCTCGTAGGATATGCGCTTGCCTAGACTCATCGAGCTTTTGCCAAATGCCGAAAGCGCCAGCTAGGCGCGAGGCCAGTTGCGGGTTACGCGCATCAATGGCGAGCAACTGCTTAGCTATTAGGCCATAGCCCCTGCCCTCTGCATCGTGAAATGCCACGGGATTATTGTTGGCAAACTGGCCAATAACAGCGCGTACGCGATTGGGCACAGTGGCATCAAAATCGCTGTGCGTGAGCAAGGCCTCGACGCGTTCGCGTGTTTCAGCTTGCGGCGCACTGGCTTGGGTCGCGAACCATTGATCCAACACTAGCGGCTCATGCTTCCAGCGTGCATAAAATGCCTGCAAAGCATCATCGGCACCGGGTAATTGATGATGAACCAATGTCGTCAAGGCGGCTTGCTCGGCGCTCATATGCGGCGCCTCTTTCAACCAATGTTGTGCAATGGCCGCAGCCGCACCTGACTGCAAACGCGCCAAACCATCCAGCGCTACCGCCTCGACACTGCGGGCAGCAATGGCTTGTGCGCAGTAAACATATGGCTTGAGCATTTCTTGCTTGGCCAACACCGCACCCAATGCGCTTTGCAAGGGTGCTATTACTTGCAGCAGCACACTCTCACGCGCGCGCTGCAAAGCTTCGGGGTCATAACAGGCCACTTGATCAGACAAATACGCCAAGCTCGGTAGTTGCAGCATTTTTGCCGCCAAGGCCGGATCACTGGCTGCAAGTTCCGACCAAACCTCAGCAATGGCTGCTGCTAGAGCACTTTCCTGCGGTTGATGCGCACGCAAATCGCCGCTGCGATATTGCTCAGCCAGCGCTAAAATCTCGCGCGTGGCCAAAGCGTAACTCGCCGACCAACGATTAAAGCTATTGCTATCAAGACGGATGAGTTGCGCCAGATCGGCATCGCCAAACTCAGCTTTGACGCGAACTGGCGCGCTGAAATCGCGAAATAGCGATAGCACTGGCACTTGCGAAACATCATCAAATTGCCAGCTTTGCTCGGCCTGCTCTAACACTAGCAGATGCTCATTCGCCGTTACGCCATTTAGGCTGGTCGAGAGCTCGCCCTCTTTACCGATAAAACCCAAGCGCACGGGAATGGGGAGTGACTCTGGCGTTGAGCTACTTTTCGAAGATTGAGTTTGCGTCAAGGTCAGCGTGAGGCGCTGGATATCTTTCTGCCAAACGCTGTTGACGCTCACCACGGGCGTGCCAGGTTGGCGGTACCAACGCAGCCATTGGCTAACAAACGCGCCGGCATCTAGGCCATTGGCTACGGCCATGCTGTTGAGAAAGTCTTCGACTATTGCCGCTTGGCCATCGTAGGTTTTGAAGTAATGATCGCTGCCACGACGGAAGCCATCGGCACCTAAAAAAGTGTGCAGCATGCGGGCAATTTCTGCGCCTTTTTCATAAATCGTGAGCGTGTAAAAGTTATTAATTTCAACGAATGATTCGGGCCGTACAGCGTGCGCTAAGGGGCCGGCATCCTCAGCGAATTGATGCGTTTGCAGGAAGGCGACGTCTTCTAAACGCTGCACCACCGCCGAGAGCTGGTCGGCTGAAAACTGCTGATCACGAAATACCGTAAAGCCCTCTTTTAAGCAGAGCTGGAACCAATCGCGGCAAGTCACACGATTACCGCTCCAGTTGTGAAAATACTCATGCGCCACCACCGCTTCTACGCGCTGAAAGCCGGCATCAGTCGTGGTTGCCGGATGCGCTAAGACACAGCTGGTATTGAAGACATTTAGGCCTTTGTTTTCCATCGCCCCCATATTGAAATGCGACACTGCCACAATCATGTAACGGTCTAAATCGTACTCGCAGCCGTAGCGCTCTTCATCCCAGCGCATGGCGGCTTGCAGCGAACGCATGGCGTGATCGCACTTATCTTGGTCAACTTCAGCAGTGTAAATCTCTAGTGCAACTTCACGGCCACTGACGGTGGTAAAGCTATCGCGCAATACTGCTAAATCGCCGGCCACTAAGGCGAATAAATAGCTGGGTTTGGGGTGCGGATCTTCCCATGTTGCCCAGTGGCGGCCATTCTCAGAGTCGCCTGTTGCGACGCAGTTGCCATTGGAGAGCAGCACGGGGCAGCTGGCTTTATCAGCTACGATGGTGGTGCGAAATGTCGACAGCACATCGGGGCGATCAGGATAAAGCGTGATTTTGCGAAAGCCTTCAGCCTCGCATTGCGTGCAATAGAGGCCGTGCGAGCGATACAAACCCTCTAGCGCGAGATTTTGGTCGGGATAAATGCGCACTTTAGTGCTCAGCACCCCGCCTTCACCGGCGCCGGCGAACTGCCACTTTTCATCTTGCCATTGCCAATCATTGGCACTCAGAAGCTGGCCACTCCAAGCCACACTTAGTAGCTCTAAATCGGCGCCTAGCAAGGTTAAAACAGCTTCTTTAGGAGCTGTTAAAGCGCGCTTAAAGCGCAACTCAGCGCTGACTTCCGTATAGTCGCCGAGCAACTCAAAGTGCAACTCTGTGTGCTCGAGCGTGTAATGCGGTGCTTGGTAATCCTTCAGATAAATTGTCTTTGCCGCCACACCTGTTTCGGTCTTCATAGCACAGTCACTTCCCATTCATAACCGGTGTATTTGCGTACATTGAGCACGCCCGTATCGAATAATAAATATTGGCCTTTAATGCCGGTCAGCACGCCCTCAACCACGCCTTTTTCTGGCGCAAGTGACTTAGCCTTCAGCGCAAACTGTTGCACTGGATAACCTAAGGCTAACACCTCTGCTTCTAGTGGCTCGATTTGACTAGGGTATTCCGCCATCAGCGCATCTAGCTCGGCATGACAGAGCTCAAACAACCGCTCACGCTCAGCAACTAAATCCATATCGGCATAATCGCCTTTGACTAGGGCCTGCCATTTGGTTTTGTCACTGATGTGCTCAGCCAGCACGACCTCAATCAATCCTGACAAACGCCGTGTCGCAACGCGAAAAATCGGTAAGGCCTGCCCTGCCCCTTGGTCAACCCAGCGCGTAGGAATTTGTGTTTCGCGGGTAATACCCACCTTCACGCCAGTAGAGTTTGCTAAATAAACAATGTGCGGGATCATGCAATTGGCCTCTCCCCAGCTCGGCTCGCGGCAAGTGCCCAGATGATGATGGCAAGTTTCCGGCTTCATGATGCACATGTCGCAGGCAGCGAGCGTGGTCAGGCAGCGATAACAATAGCCCTGACTAAACGATTTATTGCTCGACTTACCGCAGCCGACACAGGTGATACGCTCAGAGCAGCTGATGCGCAGCGATTGGCCGATATGCTCATTGAGCGAAAAATCGATGCCGTCTAAGGGCAAAAAATAACGTAGGTCATCGCTACCTAAGGTCTGTTGATCGACTCGCATTTTCCGTACAGTACCGCGCATATCGGCTCCTTGTGTTGGGGCGAAAATAGGATATTGCTATGCCCGATGAAGCCATGCCCGACCAAGCTAAGCCCGATGATGCCACGTTCAACGGCGCTAAAATCGCCTCGGCGACATCAACACTCGCTCCCGCAGCAGCGCATTTGCTCGCCGAGGCTATTGCTCACATCAGCACAGACGCAGACTGCTTGTGGGTCTCAGATGCTGCCGTTTTACCGCCAAACAATGCGCAATGGACAACGCGTACAGCCAGCGCTTTGCTCAGCGAGCCGTGGCAAAAGCGCTATGCTCTCGCCATTGCCCACCTGCCCGACACGCTAACAGCGAGCCAAGCGCTACACCTGCTATCGAGCCTGCGTGACTTGCATGCGCGGCAGGTACTGGCGTTTATTCCTGTCGATGCATTTCGCTGGCAGGCCGCCGACTTACTGGCGCTAGGCATGCAACGTCACGCACGATTTGAGCAAGAGCAGCAGCTCATCGAGGCTTGGAGCTTTGATATTAAAACCTATAAGCCAGTGCCCGACTGGCTCAATCCACGGTTCTGGGCAAACCCAGAAAACTGGAATAGGTTTCGCTGGTAAATCAGTTGTTTAGTGCAGAAACTTAACCGGCTTTTCTACCACTGATGGGTCGTCGCAGACCTCACCTTCCTTTTGCTCTTTATGGATGTAGCCGCTGTGCTCTTGTACCGGCAAATGCTGCTTCTCCCAGACAATAACTGCCTGCATGCAGGTTTCTAATTGCTCGCGCGTTAGGCGCTTGCCATCCGGCCATTTACCCAGTTCCACCGCACGCTTTAAGTTGGCAACGATGTCTGGCGTTAGTACATCGAGCATGCGCGCTAATACGGCTTCGTTCATGTCACTCTCTGAAACTTAAAATGGATTAATCGATGCCGGCTTGATGGCTATTCCAGCCGAGTTTGGTGCGGCAAGCGGCATAAAAATCATGGCCTGGTGGGTGCAATAAGCGCAATTTGAATGGATGCTTACGCACATAAATCCAATCGCCGGCCTGCAAAATCTGCCCGGGCTGGCCATCGGTACTCACGCGCGGCGGGATGTCCGACAATACTAGAATCTTAATTTCGCTATTGCCATCGACAACAATGGGTCGGCTGCTGAGCGTGTGTGGATGCATGGGCACAAGGCCGATGGCATCGAGCTTTGGATGCAAAATTGGACCGCCACCGGATAAGGCATAAGCCGTGGAGCCTGTCGGTGTGGAGATAATTAGGCCATCGGAACGCAGTCGATAAACGAACTGGCCCTCAATATAAAGCTCAAACTCGATCATGTGTACAGTGGTGCCGGTGTGCAAAATGACATCATTAAGCGCCAGCATCTCACTCTCTTCACGGCCATTACGCACTACGGTGGCACTTAGCAAAAAGCGCACATCCTCGCTGTACTGCCCAGATAAAACTGCGCCCACTTGCTGCTCTATTTCACTCGGCAAAATATCGGTGAGAAAGCCTAAACGGCCACGGTTAATGCCAAGCACAGGAGTATTTGCACGAGCTAGCGTGCGGCCAGCGTGCAGCAAAGAGCCATCACCACCGACAACAATAATCAGGTCGCAGGCTTCACCGAGCTGAGCTTTTGAACAAACTTGAATATCATCGCGCCCCATGATCTCAGCCGTATCATCGTCATAAATGACGTGACGGCCTTGAGCGACGAGGTAACGATGCAGATCGCTTAATGTGTCAGCCACCGCGGCATTGCCGGGGCGGCCCATTAAGCCAATATTTCGAAAGGAATCCATGGGCTAACCTTTAGCGCGTTGCGATTAGTCTAGCGACTACACTCAATGGGCGAAAGGCGTTTCAATAACTGCGGCTATATTTTAGGTGCGGGTTTTAGATTTCAACAGCATCATCAACGTTTGGTTCATCGCTTAGCCAAAGTTCTAGCTCATCGCGTTCCCAAAACTCTTCTCGTTCCATGTCCATACTTTTCTCTCTTCTGACTTTTTATTTGGTCAGGAGAGTTAAGCCTAGATAGATGACAGTGTAGTGACAGCGAATTACTGCTTGGCAATAACTTGCTGCACAACCACTGGATTCTGCTTGCGCTCACCTCGCTGCAGGCGCTGCCAAAGCGTGCTGTCTGGCCATTCTTCTTGCACTTGTTCAGAGAATTCAACGCGCGCCATATCAACAGGGCCAATGCGCGGATTATCGATGTCATCGCGAAAGCACTGGGCGTAGCCAGTAGTAGTTTCATGAACAATGACTGAGTGCAGTCGCACATCTTGCTCGCCATTAGCCATATCGGTAAGGCTTAATGCACGGTCAACTAGCGTGAAAAATACTCTTGAAAACTGCTCTGCCGATGGCGATACCGGTAAGGCAACCCAACGCGCGCTAAACTGCTTACACGCGGCAATATAGTCGGCGTCATCTTCATCCCAAAACGCCACAGCATGGTCAAAGGCATCGATAAGATTACGAATATCGTCTTTCATCAGGCCAAAGTCGTAGACCATTTGGCCGTTATCTAAGGCGTGGGCTTCGAGCAGAACTTCTACTTGATAGCTGTGGCCATGAATCGAGCGCTTACAGCGATCGCTACTGCAATTACGCACAATATGCGCATTTTCAAAGCGAAACAGCTTTCGAATTAACATGTACTCACTCGCAATATCGTAGGGAAAAACCAGCTCTTCGTGGCCCATAGTCTAGCAAAATCACGCGATAAGCGGCGGCATTTTCAGTCGCAAGTTTCGCGACAGGCTTGTACAATCGCCCACGGCTTGTGTTGTCACCTGGGCTATCCGCTCATGACCCCAGACAACCTCTATTCAAACGCCCCATCAGGAGTTTTATTCATGAAACAGCCCGTTCGCGTAGCAGTTACCGGCGCCGCCGGCCAAATCGGTTATAGCCTATTGTTCCGCATTGCCTCTGGCGAAATGCTCGGCAAAGACCAGCCCGTTATTTTACAAATGCTGGAAGTGCCTTTCGAGAAAGCCCAGGCTGCGCTAAAAGGCGTGATGATGGAGCTCGACGACTGCGCATTCCCACTGCTGGCCGGCATGGTTGGTAGCGATGACCCAAATGTTGCTTTCAAAGATGCTGACTACGCCCTGCTCGTTGGCGCTCGCCCACGCGGCCCAGGCATGGAACGTAGCGATCTTTTGCAAGAAAACGCGAAAATCTTCACCGTGCAAGGCAAGGCCTTAAACGACGTGGCATCGCGCAATGTCAAAGTGTTGGTCGTTGGCAACCCAGCTAACACCAACGCCTATATCGCCATGAAATCAGCACCTGATCTACCAGCGAAAAACTTCACTGCCATGCTGCGTTTAGACCACAACCGCGCCCTATCGCAGTTGGCCAGCAAAACTGGTAAAGACGTTGCCGCCATTGAAACCATGACCGTGTGGGGCAACCACTCACCAACTATGTATGCCGATTACCGCTTCGCCACTATCGCTGGTGCTAGCGTTAAAGACATGATCAACGATGAAGACTGGAACCGTAATGTGTTCTTGCCAACCGTTGGCAAGCGCGGCGGCGCCATCATCGAAGCTCGCGGCTTGTCGTCAGCAGCCTCTGCTGCCAACGCTGCCATTGACCACATGCACGATTGGGCCCTAGGCACCAATGGCAAATGGGTCACCATGGGCATTCCATCCGACGGTAGCTACGGCATCCCTGAAGGTGTCATGTACGGCGTGCCAGTGACTTGTGCAAACGGCGAATACACACGCGTTGAAGGCTTAGAAATTGATGCCTTCTCACGTGAACGCATGGACTTCACGCTCAATGAGCTGCTTGAAGAACGTGACGGCGTGGCGCATTTGCTTTCCTAAGCAATCGCTCCTGCGTTAAAAACAAACCCGCCTAGTGCGGGTTTGTTTTTATATGGCATATGAAAAAATCATGGCATGCTCTAGACCAATAACTTTCTCGCTGCCATCAGCCTTGGTTCGCTAAAAATAAAAACAGAGGTCGCCCATGCCCAACGGCATCATCAACTCCATTGCCTACGATAATACTGGCAAGCAAATCGAACGCGTTGAGCTGGCCAAGTCACGGGATTTTCTCGCCGCCAATCCGCAAGCATTTTTATGGATTGGCCTACACGAGCCCGATGCCGACACATTAACGCTGCTGCAAAACCAGTTTGATTTACACGAGTTGGCTGTAGAGGATGCACTAAGAGCCCATCAGCGCCCGAAAATAGAAGCCTATGGCACACAACGCTTTGTCGTCGTGCATACCGCTGAGCGCGAAGGCTCACGGATTGTGTTTGGCGAAACGCATTTATTTATAGGCGAGCGCTTTATCATTAGCGTACGTCACGGCCCCTCACACTCCTACGCCACCATGCGCCAGCGCGTTGAAGCGCGCCCACAGCAGTTAGCGCACGGCCCAAGCTATCCGCTATACGCCGTGCTGGATTTTATCGTTGATAACTACGTGCCCATCGTGGAAGACTTTAAACAGACGTTGCACCAGCTTGAAGCTGATATTTTCTTACCGCATTACAAACGCGGCACCATTAAACGGCTCTATATACTCAAGCGTGAGCTCATTACGCTGCGTTTAGCCTCATCGCCTATGCAAGATATCGCACAGGAATTAAGCCACGCTACAGATAATCTCGTGCACCCAGCCATTCGCCCTTATTTTCGCGATATTGCCGACCATTGCACCCGCATTAATGAAGCTATCGATGCGCTTAACGAGCTGCTGAGTTCGGCCATTCAAGTGAATTTATCGCTGGTTACCGTTAAGCAGAACGAGGTTGTAAAGAAGCTTGCAGGATGGGCTGCGCTACTGGCACTACCCACTTTAGTCACCAGTATTTATGGCATGAACTTCAAGTTTATGCCGGAGCTAAGCTTGCCCTACGCCTATCCAGCCGTGGTTGTTTTAACCACGCTCGCCTGCCTGAAACTGCACAGTACATTGCGACGAGCGGGTTGGATGTAGCTAGATCAATGCGTGCGGTGCGGTGATGACACCGTTGTTGTCGGCATAGACATATTCGCCAGGACGGAAGGTGATGCCACCAAAGGTCACTGGCACATCGACCTCACCGACGCCTTTGCGCACACTTTTAAGCGGAATCGATGCCAGCGCCTGCACGCCCAGCTCCAGCTCAGCGATGGCATCGACATCGCGAATGCAGCCATAAACGATAACGCCAGCCCAACCTTGATTTACAGCGCTCTCGGCAATCATGTCGCCTAGTAAGGCGCAGCGCAGCGAACCGCCGCCATCAACCACTAACACACGGCCATCGCCAGGAGTTGCCAGCAGTTCTTTAACGCGCGAATTGTCTTCGAAACATTTCACCGTAACCATGGCGCCGCCGAAAGCTAACGAGCCGCCAAAGTTAGAAAACATCGGCTCGCAAACACGCACGACATCGGCGTGGTCATCACATAAATCGCAAGTTACAAAAGACATCGTTCGCTCCTGTTTAGTTCAAAGCCATCAAGTCGTTATAGTGTAAACGCTCAACGCCATACTTAGGCATCGGTCCTAATGCTAAGGTCACCATGGCTTTCGCCACATCAGCGCCGTGAATTGGCCGATAAGATGATAAAGGCCCCATCAGCAAAGGCGCTAAAGGCATAGATACGACCTGACCAATACGCTCGCCAAGGCGCTGCTCGGCGCGCTCTCCGAGCAAAAGTGACGGCTGCACAATGCTCAGCGTGGAAAAATCCATCGCTTGCAATGCCGCTTCCATCTCACCTTTCACACGCGAATAAAACGACGCCGAACTTGTCGAGGCGCCGACTGCGCTGACTACAATAAAGTGCTGCACGCCGATGCGTTTGGCTAAACGCGCAAATGCGATCACGGCATCGTAATCGACTGCGCGAAATGCCGCTTGGCTGCCTGCGGTTTTGATGGTGGTGCCAAGACAGCACACGGCTGTTTCGGCCTGCCACGTGGTCATCCAGCCTTCAAGCGAATTGAAGTTAGCAATATGTTCTTGCACGCGCGACTTTGGCTTCAAAAAAGGCAGCGGTCGCCGACCAACGCTCATCAGCTTAGGCCGTGATGGCGCTTGCTCTAATAGACGAATTAATTTTTCACCAATAAAACCACTGGCGCCTGCTAACAAAATACCCGACATAGCACTATCCTTAAGACCTACACTGCGCGACTCTACCCGCAAGCGCCGCCGCCGTCAGCACTAGCCGAGGACTTCATGCCATCATTGCCCGCCATTTATCGCCGACAGCGCCTTTGCGCGAGCCGTCGTGGCGCCCTAGCTTTGATGGCTTGCTGCCTGTGCGCAACACCAGTTCAGGCCGAAAAGCTCTATCGCTTCCAAGATGCCAACGGCAATATGCTGCTAACCAACCAAGTCGCTGCCGGTGGTAAAAAGCCATTGCAGGCAGCCGATAAGCGTTATCAAAGGCTAATTAAAGTAACCTGGTACGCCGACACCAATGTCCATCGCTATGGCAATTGGGGAACAGATGAGACCTCCGTGCGCCCCAGTGCCAGCAAAAATAAACATGCGTTTGATGCCGTCATTGCTGCCGCAGCGGCTAAGCATAATCTCGACTTTGGCCTGGTAAAGGCAGTGATACATACTGAATCGGGCTTTAACCCCAATGCGCGCTCTGGCCCTGGTGCGCAAGGATTAATGCAACTGATGCCTGCCACCGCCGACCAGTATCGCGTGGCCAATGTCTGGGATCCTGAACAAAATATTGAGGCCGGCAGCAAACATTTACGCTATCTGCTGAACCGATATAAAGACGTGAAAATCGCCCTAGCCGCCTATAACGCGGGCCAAGGCAATGTTGATCGCTATGGTGGCATTCCGCCGTTTAGCGAGACCAAAGATTATGTGGCTCGCGTAATGAGTCGTTATCAGCGGCTGTATGCGCAGGTAGTGCCTCAAGTGGCGTCAGCACCCCAATAGTCGCGCCCTCGAGCACTAAGGCGTAACGACTTAGGCAAGGCCCAAGACCTGGCATTTTGCACTCCCCAGTAACCACATCGAAACGCCAACCATGCTTCACACAGCGTAGGCTTAAGTTTCTCTCGCCATCGGCTTGAGCAATATTCGCCGACCTTAGCTCTGCTTGCCGATGTGGGCATTGGTTGCGCACTAAATAACGCTGACCATTTTCCTGAATCAGTAATAACGGCACGCCATCGACCGAGAACTCTCCGCGATAGCCATCGTCTAAATACATGAGTTTTTCTAGCACAACATAAGTCATGGCTCAGGCTCACCCAACACTAATCAAACAGTAGATAGCCGAAAGGCGGGTTACCCCGCCTTTCATGCTGTACGCATCAGAAACTACGGCAAATTACTTACCGTGATTTTCCGATAAGTAGAACCACGTTGCTAGCACTGAGTCTGGGTTCAACGACACCGAATCAATGCCCTGCTCCATCAACCATTGTGCAAAGTCAGGATGGTCTGATGGGCCTTGGCCACAAATACCGATGTATTTGCCGGCATCATGACAAGCCTTAATGGCGCGCGAGAGCAAGAACTTCACTGCTGGGTCACGCTCATCAAACAGATGCGAGACGATACCGGAGTCACGATCTAGACCCAGCGTTAGCTGTGTTAAATCGTTGGAGCCGATTGAGAAGCCATCGAAGTGCTGTAAGAACTCATCGGCCATGATGGCGTTGGTGGGTAGCTCACACATCATGATAATGCGTAGGCCATTCTCACCGCGCTTGAGGCCTTTGGCAGCCAACAGCTCGATAACTTTCGCCGCACCTGTTGGTGTGCGAACAAATGGAATCATGATTTCGACGTTGGTTAAGCCCATGACATCGCGAACTTTTTTCAGCGCACGCACTTCAAGATCGAAGCAATCGCGGAAATTGTCGGAGATGTAGCGGCTGGCACCACGGAAGCCGAGCATTGGGTTTTCTTCTTCCGGCTCGTAGAGCTTACCGCCGATCAAGTTGGCGTATTCGTTGGACTTAAAGTCCGACATGCGCACGATGACTTTTTTCGGATAGAAAGCCGCCGCTAGCGTAGCAATACCTTCAGTCAGTTTATCGACATAGAAATCGACTGGTGATGCATAACCGGCACAGCGTTGATCAACAGCTTGCTTAATGTCGCGTGGCAACGTGTCATAGTTCAGCAGTGCTTTCGGGTGGACACCAATCATGCGGTTGATGATGAACTCAAGACGCGCCAAGCCAATGCCTTCGTTAGGCAAAGTAGCAAAATCGAATGCACGATCGGGGTTGCCGATGTTCATCATGATTTTGAATGGCAGTTTCGGCATCGATTCAATGGAGTTTTTCTGAATTTCGAAGTCGAGCAAGCCTTCGTAAATAAAGCCGGTATCGCCTTCAGCACATGATGCAGTCACTTCCATGCCATCTTTCAAGATGTCAGTGGCATTGCCGCAACCAACAATGGCCGGCACACCTAATTCGCGCGCAATGATAGCGGCGTGGCAAGTACGGCCACCGCGATTAGTAATGATGGCGCTGGCGCGCTTCATTACCGGTTCCCAATCAGGATCGGTCATATCAGACACTAAGACATCGCCGGGCTGTACTTTGTCCATCTCTTTGATCGAGCGCACAACGCGAACAACGCCAGAGCCAATACGCTGACCAATTGAGCGGCCCTCGCACAGCACTTTGCCTTTTTGCTTGAGCAGGTAGCGCTCCATGGTTCCGACGTTTTGGCGACTTTTCACGGTCTCAGGGCGCGCCTGCACGATGTAAAGCTTGCCGTCGTCGCCGTCTTTCGCCCACTCGATGTCCATTGGCGAACCGTAATGGTTTTCAATGATCAGTGCTTGACGTGATAGCTCTTCGATTTCGGCATCGCTTAGGGCGAAAACAGCACGTTCAGCTTTATCAACATCAACGATTTGCGTGGAATGACCAGCCGCACCGCTGTCGCCATAAATCATTTTTTGCGCTTTCGTACCCAAGTTACGACGCAGCACTGCTGGGCGACCGGCATTCAATGTGCTTTTGTGCACATAGAATTCGTCAGGATTTACTGCGCCCTGCACGACCATTTCACCCAGGCCGTAAGAGGCAGTGATAAACACGACATCACGGAAGCCTGATTCGGTATCTAGCGTAAACAAGACGCCAGCGGTACCAATTTCCGAGCGCACCATACGCTGGATGCCGGCAGACAAAGCCACCAGTTTATGCTCAAAGCCTTGGTGAACGCGGTAAGCAATCGCGCGGTCATTAAATAAGGAAGCAAACACTTCTTTGATGGCAACGAGCACATTGTCGAAACCACGAATATTGAGGAAGGTTTCTTGTTGGCCAGCAAACGAGGCATCAGGTAAGTCTTCTGCGGTTGCCGACGAACGGACGGCTACCGGCATTTGCTCATTGCCTCCGGTCAGTTCGTCGAAGTGCTGGCGAACTTCAGCTTCTAAAGCTGGCAGCAATGGCGTTTCAACAACCCACTGACGGATTTTCTTGCCTGCTACAGCCAAGGCCACTACGTCATCAACATTAAGCGCGTCGAGCACATCGTTAATTCGTTTGTTCAAACCGCTTTGTTCTAGAAAATCGCGATACGCTTGCGCTGTGGTTGCAAAGCCACCAGGAACAGAAACACCGGCATTGGCCAGATTACTGATCATTTCGCCTAAAGATGCGTTTTTGCCGCCGACGGTGTCGACATCGTGTTTACCTAACTGCTGAAACGGAATGACAAGATTAGCCACGGTGATGCTCCCTGTTGGGGTGAGGATTCGCGTCGCGGTGGATCACACGCTGCGACAGAGTGAATTGATTCTACTCTATGCTTTTCGCCTTTGCTGTTTTCCTCGTCGGCTTTTCCGACCAAGGTCGCAGGCTTTTATTGGCTTCAATACAGTCTTAGGCAATAGACTTAGGCAGTTGTTTTTAATTGTCTTTTTTCATGGCAGACTAGAAATGCGTTAGCGCGAACTGAGCGATCACATCATTCATAAAGTAAATATCATCTATTTACTTTAAATATAAATGGGGAAAAACATGAAGCGCACTGTATTTTTCGTCTCCGATGGCACCGGCATTACAGCCGAAACCTTAGGTCACAGCCTGCTTGCTCAGTTTGAAAATGTCGAGTTTGAAGAGAGCACCCTGCCCTATATCGACACCGTTGAAAAAGCCGAGGCAGTAGCAAAAGAAATCAACCGCGTAGCTAATCAAGAAGGCACGGCAAACCGCCCAATTATTATCGACACCATCGTCGACAAAGATATCCGTGACGTTATCGCGCGTGCCGATGGCTTTATGATGGATGTATTCGAAACATTCGTCGGTAAATTACAAACCGAACTTGCTACTCAGGCAGTTAACGCAATCGGCAAGTCGCATTCGATTATTGATAACAAGAGCTACAATATTCGCATCGATGCGGTGCATTTCGCGCTCGATAACGATGATGGCGCTCGCACTCGACACTACGATAAAGCGGACCTTATTTTAGTCGGCGTATCACGGTCTGGCAAAACGCCAACGTCGCTATATATGGCTTTGCAGTTTGGGATTTTTGTTGGTAACTACCCGCTGACCGAAGATGATTTTGATGATCTTCGCCTGCCTAGCTCCTTGCGCGAGCATAAGCATAAGATTTTCGGCTTAACGATTGATCCGGTGCGCTTGTCTGCGATTCGTAATGAGCGGCGTGCAAATTCGAGCTATGCGTCGTTGAGCCAGTGTCAGAAAGAGGTTCGCGCTGTGGAGGCGATGTTTAACCGTGAGGGTGTGCCGTTTATTCAGGCGACGCATTTGTCGATTGAAGAGATTTCTACTCGAATTATGGCGACGGTTGGGCTTAAGCGGCGGTCTTTGTGAGCTGAGCGTTAGTCTTTAACTGACAGCGGTGCCGTGCCTGAGCACTGGGTGAGCCACGCTTCGCTATGCTTCACCCAGTGCTCAGGCACGGCACCTTTGGGTGGAATCTGGGCTGCGGCTCAAGGGTCTAAGCCACAGATGATTCCGAATGCGGGGTTGAGACCATGGGGTGGGTGAAGCATAGCGCAGCGTGGCTCACCCACCCCATGGTCTCAACCCCAAACCAAAACACCCCTAAACAGTCTTAGCAAGCTCCCGCTTACTAACGACCTCGGCCTCAAGCACCAATGCTCCATCCTTAACAGACACCGCAACTCGCCCACCTTTATCAGCAAGCTTGCCGAAAAGAATCATCTCGGCCAACGGCTTCTTCAGGTGCTCTTGCAGCACACGCGCCATCGGACGCGCGCCCATCAAGCGGTCATAGCCTTTCTCAGCCAGCCACGTACGTGCATCTTCATCGACATCAAGTAGCACATGCTTGTCGTCGAGCTGAGCCTGTAGCTCAACCAAGAACTTATCGACCACACTGCCAATGACCGAAGGATCGAGCGCAGAAAACGCGATAATGCCATCGAGACGGTTACGGAACTCAGGGGTGAAGGTTTTCTTCAGCGCCTCAGTACCGTCGCTACTGTGATCCTGATGCGTAAAGCCCATGCTCGAGCGGCTGATTTGTTCAGCACCGGCGTTAGTCGTCATAACCAACACCACATGACGGAAGTCAGCTTTGCGGCCATTGTTATCTGTCAGAGTGCCGTGATCCATAACCTGTAGCAGCAGGTTAAACACCTCTGGATGCGCCTTTTCGATTTCATCAAGCAGCAATACGCAATGCGGATGCTTGGTCACAGCTTCGGTAAGCAAACCACCTTGGTCAAAACCAACATAGCCTGGTGGCGCACCAATCAAGCGAGATACGGTGTGACGCTCCATATATTCGGACATATCGAAACGTATCAACTCAATGCCTAACGTGCGAGCCAATTGACGCGTGACTTCGGTTTTACCAACGCCCGTTGGGCCAGAAAACAAGAAGCTGCCAATTGGTTTCTCGGGCGACTTCAAGCCAGCGCGCGACAATTTGATCGCGGCGGCTAGCGAATCAATGGCAGCATCTTGACCAAACACCGTCATTTTCAAATCACGCTCAAGATTGCGCAGCGCTTCTTTGTCATTAGACGAAATAGCCTTTGCAGGTATGCGCGCAACTTTTGCCACCATCTCTTCGATATCAGCAACAGTGATGACTTTTTTGCGCTTGCTTACCGGCTGCAGGCGCTGGAAAGCACCAGCTTCGTCGATTAAGTCGATGGCTTTATCGGGCAGGAAGCGCTCATTAATATAGCGATCGGCAAGCGTGGCGGCCGAGAGCAGTGCTTTGTCGTGATAACGCACGCCGTGATGCTCTTCAAAGCGCGACTTCAGACCACGCAAAATGCGATAGGTCTCATCAACGCTGGGCTCTTCCACATCGATCTTATGGAAGCGACGTGATAGCGCACCGTCCTTCTCGAATAGATTGCGATATTCTTGGTAAGTCGTTGATCCCATGCACTTTAGTGTGCCATTAGAAAGCGCAGGCTTAAGCAGGTTCGAAACATCCAACACGCCGCCGCCAGCCGAACCAGCACCAATTATGGTGTGAATTTCATCGATAAACAAAATGGCGCTGGGCTTATCGATCAACTCATTAATCAAAGCCTTAAAGCGTTTTTCGAAATCGCCACGGTATTTTGTGCCCGCCAGCAGAGCGCCGATATCCAGCGAATACACCACGCCATCGGCAATAGCATCTGGCACTTTACCTTCGACAATCAACCACGCCAGACCTTCAGCGATGGCGGTTTTGCCGACGCCCGGTTCACCCACCAAGATAGGATTATTTTTGCGACGACGGCATAGCACTTGAATCGCACGCTCAATTTCTGGCTCGCGACCAACTAGCGGATCTATGCGGCCCTTTTTCGCCATCTCGTTTAAATTAACGGTGTAGTTCACCAATGCCGAATCGGCAACGGCTTCAGCTCCACCCTCTGCTTCAGAGGACTCATTATTTTTTGGCTCATCTTCATTTGGAGATGAGCTTCCATGTGACAAGTAATTCACCACATCTAGACGGCCAATGCCCTGCTGCTTCAGTAGATACACCGCATGCGATTCTTGCTCAGAGAATAGCGCCACCAAGACATTAGCGCCGACTACTTGGCGCTTGCCGGAAGACTGCACATGAAACACGGCGCGCTGTAGAACGCGCTGAAAGCCAAGCGTAGGTTGTGTCTCGCGCCCACCATCGGGCTCTGGCAACACAGGCGTTGCATCATCTATATAGGTTGTTAATTCACGACGCATGGCATCGGATTCGCCACCGCAAGCTTGTAGCGCAGCGACTGCTGACTCGTTATCCAGTAGTGACAGCAATAAATGTTCCACCGTGATGAACTCATGGCGTTTTGCTCTTGCCTCACGGAATGCCACATTGAGGGTCAGTTCTAGTTCCCGACTTAACATGCCTGCCTCTCCTTGCCCGTGCTCACAGCACCGGCTCTACCAGACACAGCAGCGGATGCTCATGCTGCCGCGCGTAATCGACCACAATGGCCGCTTTAGTTTCTGCTACATCACGTGAATAAGAGCCGATTCCAGCCTTACCCATATGATGCACTTGTAGCATTAGGCGTGTTGCATGTTCACCGGTCAGGCCGAAAAACAGCTCCAGCACCTCAATGACAAACTCCATAGGAGTGTAATCGTCATTAATCAGCACAACTTGATAGCGTTTTGGTATCTGTAACTCTGGCTTTGGCGGCTCAATCAGCGCTGTGCGACCGACATCGGGCCGCTCATCATCACTGTCTGGGCCACTCAATGGCCACTTACTCGTTGCATTCATACGGCATCATAGAAATTTAATCGTTAGTTCACTCTAGCAGATAGTGTTGCGCTGACTAGCCTTAACTGTAGAGAATTTATGCATTTAACCATCTTGTATTTGCTACTGCTTAGCGACTAAACAAACCTCGGGCAAAACCATTAGGCGAAAAAAAACACCTTTGCTTAGCCATGACGCAGCCAAGCAAAGGTGTCTTTAGTCATACTTACATATGGCTGATGATGGCATCGCCAAATTCAGAGCAGCGCAGCAATGTGGCATCGGGCATTAAACGCTCGAAGTCATAGGTCACTGTTTTCGCGGCAATGGCATTTTCTACGCCTTTGATGATCAAGTCAGCAGCTTCGCCCCAGCCCATATGACGCAACATCATCTCAGCTGAGAGAATGATTGAGCCTGGGTTGACCTTATCTTGGCCAGCGTATTTAGGCGCCGTGCCGTGGGTTGCCTCAAAGACAGCAATCGAACCGCCCAAGTTAGCACCCGGCGCGATGCCGATACCGCCAACTTCAGCAGCAAGCGCATCGGAAATATAATCGCCGTTGAGATTCAAGGTAGCAATTACCGAGTACTCAGATGGGCGCATCAGAATTTGCTGCAAGAAGGCATCGGCGATGACATCTTTGATGATGATATCGTTACCGGTTTTTGGGTTACGGAGTTTCATCCATGGGCCGCCGTCGATCAGCTCGCCGCCAAAACGCTCAGCCGCCAGCTCATAGCCCCACTCTTTGAAGGCACCTTCGGTGTACTTCATGATGTTGCCTTTGTGCACTAGCGTTACCGACGATTCATCATTATCGATGGCGTACTGAATGGCCTTGCGTACCAAGCGCTGCGTGCCTTCTTTCGATACAGGCTTAATGCCAATACCGCAGTTCTCAGTGAAGCGAATCTTCGTCACGCCCATTTCTTCTTTCAAGAACTTGATGACTTTGATCGCGTCAGGCGTGTTGGCCTTCCACTCGATGCCGGCATAAATATCTTCTGAGTTTTCGCGGAAGATAATCATATTGGTCAGCTCAGGATGCTGAACCGGGCTAGGAACGCCAGGGAACCAACGCACAGGGCGAATACAAACGTATAGGTCTAACTCTTGGCGCAATGCCACGTTAAGCGAACGAATGCCGCCGCCTACTGGTGTGGTCAATGGGCCTTTGATGCTGACAACGTATTCGCGCAGCGCCTCAAAAGTCTCTTCTGGCATCCAAGAGTCACTACCGTACACTTTAGTGGCTTTCTCGCCGCAATAAACTTCCATCCACGAAATAGCGCGCTTGTTGCCGTAAGCGGCAGTCACTGCTGCATCAACCACTTTGATCATCACTGGTGTGATGTCAGCGCCGATGCCGTCGCCTTCGATAAATGGAATGATGGGGAAATTTGGTACATTAAGGGATAAATCGGCGTTGACGGTGATTTTGCCACCATCGGTTGGAACCGAAATCTTCTGGTAACCCATTCTGCAGGTACTCCGTCAGGAAAGTGGCGCGGGTAGCGCCGGGATGGCGATTGCAATAGCCAGTATTGAATCGTTCTTATTGGTCTCGAGTATACTCATGCTGCCTCCTACTCCCAAGACATCTCATGCAAAAAAACACCACCGTTCACCCTCAAAGTCGACCAAAGTTCAAGGAAGACAGCCCTTCTCGTCTAATTTTGCTGCATAAGCCTTTCAATGTGATGTGCCAATTCAGCCCTGAGGGTGAGCGCTTGACCTTGAGCGAGGTTATGGCAGCGAGCGGCATTGAACGCCCGCGCGATGTTTATCCCGCTGGACGCCTCGACTACGACTCTGAAGGCTTGGTGTTGCTGACCAATGACGGAGTGTGGCAGGCACGTATTGCCCAACCGCGCTCGAAAATGAACAAAACTTATTTGGCGCAGGTCGAAGGCAGCGTTGGCGATGATGCTATAAGTGCCTTGCGCAACGGCATCATGCTTAAAGATGGGCCAGCGCGAGCGGTGATGGCTGAGCATGTAACGCCCGCACCTGAAGTCAGCGAGCGCCATCCGCCAGTACGCTTTCGCGCCAGCATTCCAACAGATTGGCTGCGCCTGAGCATAAATGAAGGTCGTAATCGTCAAGTACGGCGTATGACGGCTGCTGTTGGCCTACCAACCTTACGCCTCATTCGCGAGCGCGTTGGCCCATGGACACTCGACGGCCTAGCCGTTGGCGAGTGGCGCGAAATTGACATAAATGAAGCAGTGCGCACTTTAGGGCCTGCACAGCGCTAGACAGTTCGATCAACACCACACAAGCGCCGGCTTAAGCCCAAACCACCGACAAAGCTTGCTAGAATGCGGCCTTCGAATTTTTGAACTCATACGCCATGTCATCGCTCGCCCCCTCAGCCGACACAAAACCAACCGATGCCGTTCGTGGCCGCGTGATTGTCGGCATGTCGGGCGGCGTCGATTCGTCAGTTGCAGCGGCATTGCTCATCCAGCAAGGCTGGCAGGTCGAAGGCCTGTTCATGAAAAACTGGGAAGAAGATGACGGCAGCGAATACTGCACGGCACGTGAAGACTTAGCCGACGCTCAGGCGGTGGCGGACAAACTCGGCATACATTTGCATAAGGCCAACTTCGCCGCCGAATATTGGGATGGTGTTTTCGAGCACTTTTTGGCGGAATACGCTGCTGGCCGCACGCCAAACCCCGACATTCTCTGCAATAAAGAAATCAAATTTCGCGCCTTCCTCGACTACGCCATGATGCTTGGCGCTGACTATATCGCCACTGGCCATTACGCCCGCCGCGACGAACAACAGCCAGCGCGCTTGCTACGTGGGCTCGACAGCAATAAAGACCAAAGCTATTTTTTACACGCCGTAGCTGGCGAGCAACTAGCGAAAACCTTATTTCCAGTCGGCGAATTGCCTAAGCCTGAAGTGCGGCGCATTGCCAGTGAGTTAGGCCTAGCGACGGCAGCGAAAAAAGACTCCACTGGCATCTGCTTTATTGGCGAGCGCCGCTTTAAAGACTTTTTGCAACAATACCTTCCCGCACGCCCCGGATCTATTGAAACCGATGCCGGTGTAGTGATTGGTGAGCATCAGGGCTTGATGTATTACACCTTGGGACAGCGCCAAGGCATTGGTATTGGTGGGCAAAAAGATGCCAATGAGTCGCCGTGGTATGTGGTCGGCAAAGATATGGCGAGGCAAGTGCTGATTATCGGCCAAGGCCATGAGCACCCATTAATGCAAAGCCGCTCTTTATACGCGTCAATGATTGATTGGGTTGCTGGTGAAGCGCCGCAACTGCCGTTGGTATGCACGGCAAAAACACGTTATCGCCAAGCCGATCAGGCCTGCACCATCACAGCGTCTGGCTCAGGCTACCGCGTCACTTTTGATGAATTACAGCGCGCCGTTACGCCCGGACAATCCGTGGTTTTCTACCAGGACGAAGTCTGTTTGGGCGGCGGCGTGATTGAGGAGACATTTGCCACATGAGCCAACTGAACCGCGATAAAACCTTGGCATTAGCCGCTATTTTTCAAGCCGCAGGCCTTGCCGCTGAATTAGCAAAGACAGGCAAAAGCCACCCGGAAGCAGAAGCATTTTTGCGGCGCTCATCGCTGGTGCTCGACACCGATGACATCAACAAAATCTATCCTGATGCGCGTGGCTTAGAGCAAGGCCTGATGTGGTTGGAGGGTTGCCTGATGGAACAAGGTCGCTCATTAGCTCAAGCCGGTGAAATCGTTCGCCTAGGGCTGGGCATCGTGCAGGTAGAGAAGCATTTAGTGCGCTCGCCTGATGTGCAAAACAACTTGCGCCAGCGCCTTGAGACTGTTGCCCGCCAGCAGCAGTTTAATCCTGACATGAGCGATAGCGAACTCGCGCAAGCTCTCGGTTCGGTTTATGTCGATACTTTGGGTAGCCTGCAATTTCGCGTGCAATTACGCGGAAACGCGCAACACTTACAAGCCGCCGGCATGGCTGAACGCATCCGTGCCATTTTACTTGCCGGCGTTCGCGCCGCTTGGCTCTGGCGCCGCCTTGGTGGCCGCCGCTGGCACCTAATTTTCACCCGAAGCCAGATCCTCACCGAGATCCGCGAGATCGCGAAAACGGTGTAGAATCCGCCGCCTAAAATTTGTCCTTTGTACACTGGAGTGTTGCTATGGCGTTCTCGCCCCTTACCGCCCTTTCCCCGGTCGATGGCCGTTACGCTAGCAAAGTCGATGCACTTCGCCCCTACTTTAGCGAATTCGGCCTAATTCATGCCCGCGTTGAAGTCGAAGTGCGTTGGTTGCAATGCCTAGCCGCCCACGCCGGTGTGCCCGAAGTGCCCGCCTTCAGTGCCGAGGCCAATGCCTTTCTAGACAAACTAGTGGCTGAGTTTTCGCTCAATGATGCCGAGTGGATTAAAACCACTGAGCGCACCACTAATCACGACGTAAAAGCCGTCGAATACTTCCTCAAAGACCGCGTTCGCGCGCTACCTGAGTTGCAGGCTGTTACAGAGTTCATCCACTTTGCCTGCACCAGTGAAGACATCAATAATCTTTCGCACGCGCTGATGCTGAAAAATGGTCGCACCGTGGTCATCGCGCAAATGCAGGCTGTGGCCGACGCCATTCGTACCTTGGCCCATGCTCAAGCGGGCGTATCCATGCTGTCACGCACGCATGGCCAAACCGCCTCGCCAACGACACTGGGCAAGGAAATGGCCAACGTCGTGTATCGCTTAGAGCGCCAAATCGCCGAATTCGCGCGCGTGCCATTGCTCGGTAAAATCAATGGCGCCGTGGGTAACTACAACGCACATTTGGTCGCTTACCCGCAGGTCGATTGGCAAGCCAACGCTGAAGCCTTTGTCACCTCGCTAGGCTTGGATTGGAATCCTTACACCACGCAAATCGAACCACACGACTATATTGCTGAAGCTTTCGATGCCGTGCGCCGCTACAACACTGTGCTCATCGATTTCAACCGCGATGTCTGGGGCTATATCTCGCTGGGCTATTTCAAGCAGCGTTTGAAAGAAGGCGAAGTTGGTTCTTCGACCATGCCGCACAAGGTCAATCCCATCGACTTCGAGAACTCCGAAGGCAACTTAGGCATCGCCAATGCTCTGCTCGGCCATCTCGCCGAAAAGCTACCAATCTCACGCTGGCAGCGCGACCTAACCGACTCCACCGTATTGCGTAACTTAGGCGTAGGCCTTGCGCACAGTGCCATTGCCTATGATTCCGCGCTAAAAGGTATCGGCAAGCTTGAGCTTAACGCAGCTTGCATAGCCGCAGATTTAGATGCGTCGTGGGAAGTCTTAGGCGAAGCCATTCAGACCGTGATGCGCCGCTACGGCATTGAAAAGCCCTACGAGAAGCTGAAAGAACTAACGCGCGGCAAAACCATTACCGCCGAATCATTGGCGACGTTTATTGCCACGCTTGATCTGCCAGAAGCGGTTAAAGCTGAGCTGAAAACGCTGACCCCAGCTAGCTATATTGGCAACGCTGACGCGCAAGCTCGCGCCGTTTAAGGAACACTGCACATGTCTTTTACGTCGAATGCCAGCGACTTATGTCGCCGTGATGAGCCGCTGCCATGGTTAGGCGGCTTGCGTGCAAGTGAGTTTTTGCGTGACTACTGGCAGAAAAAACCGCTGCTAGTACGCGGCGCTTTTCCGGCCTTGGCTGACCTCATTAGCTTTCAAGAGCTATTGCAGCTGGCCGAAGAGGACAGCCTAGAAAGCCGTGTGATCAGCGGGCCCGATGCCAAAGGCAATTGGAAGCTGAAAAACGGCCCATTTCCACCGGTGACTTGGCGCAAACACGGCAAGCAAAACTGGACTGTGCTAGTACAGGCTGTTGACCATGTACTGCCAACACTGTCTGACCTGCTCGACCATTTCGCCTTTGTGCCGGAATGGCGCATCGACGATGTCATGGTATCGGGCGCAGTAGTTGGCGGCTCTGTTGGCCCTCATAGCGACCAATACGATGTGTTTTTGCTGCAAGGGCCGGGCTCACGGCATTGGCAGCTAGGCCAGCAAGTCGCTGTTGATGAAGCGCTACTGCCAGACCAACCACTACGTTTATTAGCCAACTTCCAGCAAAGCTTTGAGGCCACCGTTGAGACCGGCGATTTGCTCTATGTGCCGCCTGGACTAGCGCATCACGGCGTTGCTACTAGCGACTGCCTGACTTACTCCGTGGGCTTTCGTGCACCGGCTGTGCCACGCCTACTCGACGCCCTCGCCGATCGCCTTTTAAGCCTCGATGAAAATGAGCCCTTATTGGCCGACCCTGATCGTGGCGTCTGCCAACACAGTGCCAGCTTAACCGCGCTAGACACCAACGCCATGCGCACTGCCATGCTGGCGTGGATAGATCAGCCGGAGCAAATGGCCTTGGCCATGGCACCGAGCTTGAGTGAGGCAAAATATGCCGACTACGAAGCGCAAGGTGAGAGCTGCAGCTTGGCGGACTTGCAATCGGCATTAGCTGAGGGCATCGAGCTAATTCGCGACCCCGCCTCGCGCTGGGTATGGCTGCCAGAAGTACAGCAGCTGTGGCGCAATGGTGAGTGCGTGGATATCCCTGCCGATATTATCGAGCATGTGCCTGCGCTACTGACTAGCCGCCGCCTGCGCCAAGCGCAATTAGCCGCATTGCCAGAGCTTGTTTTGCAATGGCTGGCCGACGACATCAGCGCTGGCTTTTGGTTGGCGGTTGAGGCGGCCTGATGCATTTGGCGTCTTTGCCTTGGCAAGACACACCTCTGCCCTACGCCAACGCGCTTCTGACTGAGCATTGGCCATTACTACTCGATAGCCAAGGCGCTGGCCGTTGGCATATTTTGGTGGCAAATCCACGAGCAACCGCTGTACTGACTGAAGCTGGGTGGCAGTTTGACGGCTGGCCTGGCATTGATGGCGATAGCTTTGCGGTAATGGCGGCGTTGCAGGTATGGGGAGAGGCACTCAAGTCTGGGCAGCTCTCAGCATCTGAGGCCAATACAGCACCCACTAAAACCGCGGCCTCAGAGCTCCCATTTATGTCCGGCGTCATGGGCTATGTCGGCTACGCCGCACCCAGCGAACATGGCCTACCTGAGCGACATGGCGACGATTGGCCATTGGCCACGCTGGCTTATTACGACCAAGGCATCGCGCTAGATTGTGAAACACATGAAGCGTGGGTCTGGGCTAGCGACGCCATGAGCGCAATCGAGTGGCAAAACTGGCAGCAGCGCTGCGTAACTAATTCAGAGGCTAAGCCAGCAGCCAAGCTCGAGGCATTTCAGCTAAAAACTCCATTTCAAGCGCTCACCACACAACAGCGCTACGCCGACGATATCGCTCACATTCATGAGCTCATTCGTGCCGGCGATTGTTATCAGGTCAACTACACTCAGGCTTATGAAGCGCAGCACAGCGGCCGATTGTGGACGCGCTACGAAGAGCTTCGCGAACTAGCGCGGGCACCGTATGGGGCATATTGGGCACTGCCTTGGGGCGAACTGCTGAGCCTGTCACCAGAGCAATTTATCGGCATCAATGATCGCACGCTGACCACACGCCCGATCAAAGGCACACGCGCACGCGGCAATGACAGCGAGCAAGACCAAGTCGAAGCCAGTGCACTAACTGCCAGCGCCAAAGACATGGCCGAAAATATCATGATCACCGACTTACTGCGCAATGACTTGAGTAAGCACGCGCGCATCGGCAGCGTCAGCGTGCCCGAGCTATGTGCCCTAAAAAGCTTTGGGCAAGTGCATCATTTGGTCACAACGATTACCGCCACACTCAACAGCGATGCGACCGTAGCTGAGGTTTTGCGCGATGCTTTCCCCGGTGGTTCCATCACCGGCGCGCCGAAAAAGCGCGTGATGGAAATCATCGAGACCATCGAGCCAACAGCCCGCGGCGTCTATTGCGGCATGCTGTTTTATTGGGATGCCCGTGGCCGCGTCGATAGCAGCATCACCATCCGCACCTTGGCCGCTAAAGATGGCGTAGTGCGCACCTGGGCCGGCGGCGGCATCACGCTGGACTCCACTTGGCAGGCCGAATATGAGGAATGCTGGAGCAAAATGGGTGGCGTCATAGAAGCGCTATCGAAACCTTAGCTTTAGCTAGCGCAAAAAAAATGCCCTCATATAGAGGGCATTTTATTTCACGAGAACAATCACTTAATCATCTAAAGCAACTACTCCGCTGTTAAGGAATCTGGCGCAGTGATGCCTTACGGATCTCAGCCTTCAGCTCTTCATAGGTTGTGGTTACCGGAAATTGCGGAAACTCACGAATCACATTCTCAGGTGCATCAAACAAAATGCCTTGTTCAGCCTCGCCCAGCATATTGGTGTCGTTATACGAGTCACCAGCAGCGATGCAGCGATAATTCAGCGAGTGAAAAGCTTTGATTGCAGCACGCTTTTGATCAGGCTGACGCAACTTATAGTCAGTGATGGTGCCATCGGCAGCGACTTCCAGCTTGTGACAAAACAGTGTTGGCCAATCGAGTTGGCGCATCAGCGGGTGGGCAAACTCATAGAAAGTATCGGACAAAATGATGAGCTGAAAATGCTCGCGCACCCAGGCTAAAAACTCATACGCACCTGGAATGGGACCCATATCAGCGATAACGGCTTGAATATCAGGCAAACCCAATTTGTGCTCTTTGCAGATGGCTAAACGCTGCTTCATCAACACGTCATAGTCAGGAATATCGCGCGTGGTGGCCTCTAATTCTTTAATGCCGGTACGCTTGGCGACATTGATCCAAATCTCGGGAACCAACACACCTTCTAAATCGAGACACACTAACTCCATGACCAACCCCTTTTAACGCCAAGCTTGTGAGACGCGAAGGGTACTGTCAGGCGCGTATCGGTGCAAATAGAAAAGCGCTTTCTGCTATGCTTTACGCCTGAAAATTACTGGAGTGAGTGATGGCTATTTCCGCTGCCGATATCGATGCCTGGCAAACCGAGCTAGCAGGCAAAGGCCCACAAAGCATCGTGAAGTTTGCGCTCACGCACTTCCCCGACCTGTGCTTATCATTTAGCGGCGCCGAAGATGTTGTGTTGATTGATATGGCGGTGAAGTCAAAACTACCCTTTCGAGTCTTCACTTTAGATACCGGCCGCCTACATGCAGAGACCTATCGCTTTCTCGATACGGTGCGCACGCACTACGGCATCACGTTAGAGGTCTGCTACCCCGAAGCGGAGGCTGTGCGCGAATTAGTCAGCAAAAAAGGCTTTTTCAGCTTTTATGAAGATGACCATAAAGAGTGCTGTGGCATCCGCAAGGTCGCCCCACTTCGCCGCCAGCTCGCCACCACCACCGCGTGGATGACTGGCCAGCGCAAAGACCAAAGCCCCGGCACTCGCAACGATGTACCCTTGGTGCAATACGATACTAGCTTTGAAGGTCTTGAAGGCCCATTGGCCAAGTTCAATCCGCTAGCGAATTGGTCATCTAGCGAGATTTGGGATTATATTCGCGCCCTAGAAGTGCCCTATAACCCATTGCATGAAAAGGGATTTGTCAGCATTGGTTGTGAGCCTTGCACACGTGCTGTGTTGCCTAATCAACACGAACGTGAAGGTCGCTGGTGGTGGGAAGAGGCAACGAAAAAAGAGTGCGGCCTGCATTTGAGCAATCTGACGCCACCGACTTAAGCATAAAAATAATGCGCCCTCGCTAACATAGCTGAGGGCGCAGTTTGTCGAACTCGCCCTTAAAAGACCGGCAGTGCTTGGCCCTTAAACAAGTGATCGACTTCAGCGCGTGCATCGCCACGGTTGAGCACCGCCTCGACCACGCCACGATTAAGGTGCGGGGCAAATGCCTCGATAAAATCGAACATAAAGCCACGCAAAAACGTACCGCGGCGAAAGCCAATATGCGTCACGCTGGGCTCAAACAAATGCTCGGCCGGCAGCGCCACCAGCTTTCCACCATCAATCTCTGGCTCAAATGCCATCTGCGCGATAATGCCGACACCTAAACCTAGGCGCACATAAGTTTTAATGACGTCGGCATCTGTGGCAGTGAACACGACATTGGCAGCAAGGCCTTGCTGTCTAAACGCCTCATCTAGCTTAGAGCGCCCTGTAAAGCCAAAAACATAAGTGACAATGTCGTGCTCGGCAATCGCCTCTAAGGTGAGCGGATGCACACGCGTGAGCGGATGATCTTTCGGCACCACCACTGTGCGGTTCCACTGGTACGCCGGCAACATCATCAAATCAGCAAAATGCTCTAAAGCTTCTGTCGCGATGGCAAAGTCGACGGTGCCGTCGGCGGCCATTTCGGCAATCTGCTGTGGAGTGCCTTGATGCATATGCAAAGTGACTTCGGGGTATTTTCGGCGAAATGCAGCAATTACGGGCGGTAGACGATAGCGCGCCTGCGTGTGAGTTGTAGCGACCGACAGTGTGCCGCGCGTCTCATCGGAAAACTCTAGTGCAACTTGGCGGATAGAGTCGACTTGGCGCAAAACATCGGCCGATAACTTTAAAATCGCCTGCCCTGCCGGCGTCACACGGGACAGGTGCTTGCCGTTACGCGCAAATATTTCTACGCCCAGCTCGTCTTCTAAAAGGCGAATTTGCTTGCTGATGCCGGGCTGCGAGGTAAACAGTGCATTAGCCGTTTGCGACACATTCAGGTCGTGCTGCGAGACCTCCCAGATATAGCGTAATTGCTGCAACTTCATCTCAAGCCCCTTTCTTATAACTCAATGTCATAACTCTAGCGTAAAACATTCCTTTGCAGCAGTCCTAAGAATGCATATCGTGCCGCCATCATTTTGAGAACTCTAATATGTTGGTTTCTGAGTTTAGTTTTATTGCTGCCGGTGCATTAGTCGGTTTTGTGGTTGGTCTGACTGGCGTGGGTGGCGGCTCATTAATGACGCCTCTGCTAACCATGATGGGCGTACCTTTGCATACCGCCATTGGTACCGACTTGCTTTACGCGTCTATCAGCAAAACCGGTGGCGCCATTGTGCATCATCGCCATCGCAATATTGATTGGCGCATCACACTAACGCTTGCGACTGGCAGCATTCCTGCTGCGGCACTTACCGTCTATGCCTTGGCCAATTGGTTTCCCGATGCCAGTGCCTACAAACACATTTTGACGAGCTCACTAGGCTTTATGCTGCTTGTTAGCGCCTTAAGTATCTTATTGCGACCTGCAATTCAGCGCCGCATGGCTAAGCGCGAGCAATCAAACTGGGGAGTACGCGCATGGGTTGATCGCCATACGCAGGCACTGACGATTACCATGGGCGTTCTGCTTGGTATCCTAGTCACCCTGTCATCTGTTGGCGCCGGCGTCTTCGGTGTCATGGTCTTAGTCACCCTATTCCCTGCCCTAGCCATGATTCGCATCATCGGCACCGATGTGACTCATGCCGTCATGCTCACACTCATCGCCGGTCTCGGCCACATGAGCATGGGCCATGTCGACTGGCATATGCTCGGCTTCTTGCTCATAGGCTCACTGCCCATGATCGTCATCGGCACCACCTTAAGTTCACGTCTGCGCGAAGACATTATTCGCCCAATTTTAGGCGCAACTTTATTACTCCTCAGCCTACGGTTCATTTTCATCTAAAGTTTGGGGTATGATCGCGAGCTACGTGGAGACTATGCATGAGCCTTGATAACACCCCAATTGATGACCTAAACATTCGCTCTATCGATGTTTTGGTAACCCCTGCTGAACTCAGAAAAGCGCTGCCCATGAGCCTTGGTGCACATCGCACCGTGGCCGAGGGTCGGCAAACAATTCGCAATATTTTAGATGGCAAAGATCACCGCATATTTTTGGTGATCGGCCCCTGTTCTATCCATGACCTAAAAGCAGCGCATGAATACGCCCAGCGCTTAAAGGTTTTGGCTGAAGAAGTCAGCGACAGCATTTATCTGGTCATGCGTGTCTACTTTGAAAAGCCACGCACCACCGTGGGCTGGAAAGGCTTGATCAACGATCCGCGTATGGACGATAGCTTCCGTATCGAGGAAGGTCTGCACGTTGGTCGCAAGCTGCTCATCGAACTCAATGAAATGGGTCTGCCCTGCGCTACCGAAGCGCTAGACCCGATGTCGCCGCAGTACTTGCACGACCTCATTGCTTGGTCGGCGATTGGCGCGCGCACCACCGAATCGCAAACGCACCGTGAAATGTCATCAGGCCTATCCAGCCCTGTTGGCTTTAAAAATGGTACCGATGGCGGCCTAACGGTAGCCACCAACGCTCTGCTATCCGTGCGTAATGCCCACAGCTTCTTAGGCATTAATAGCGATGGCAAAGTCGCGGTGATTAACACTACTGGCAACCAGTACGGCCATGTCGTGTTGCGTGGCGGCGATGGCAAACCCAACTACGACTCAGTGTCTGTAGCACTTGCCGAACGCGCCTTGGAAAAAGCCAAAGCACCGATGAATATCATGATCGATGCTTCGCACGCCAACTCCAATAAAGACCCTGCACTACAACCATTAGTAATGGACAACGTTGCCAACCAAATCGTTGAAGGCAACACCTCCATCATTGGCATGATGATTGAGTCTCACCTGAAGTTTGGCCGCCAAGATATCCCGAAAGACTTAAGCCAACTGGTTTATGGCCAATCAGTGACCGATGGCTGCATCGATTGGGAAACGACTGAAGTCGCCGTGCGCTCTATGCATGAAAAGCTGAAAGACGTGCTGCCAAAACGTAAAAAATAAACCTGTTACACGGGGAGCTTTAGAAACTCCTCCTGCTGCAGACACAAAAAAGCCCGGTCATTGCCGGGCTTTTTGTATCACCACTTATCTAAAATAAGCGTTGTCTTTCACCGTATGGTCGGTCTCATCTGTGACGCGATGCAGCTCAGGAATCAATCCTTTTAGCGTAGTTTCTACGCCCTGCTTCAAGGTCATATCGACAGCCGAACAACCTTGGCAGCCGCCGCCAAACTTCAGCACGGCAACCCAACCTTCAGGCTCTTCGAAGCAACCTGTCAGCGACACATTGCCATTGTGTGCAGCAAGACCAGGGTTCACTTCGCTGAACAGCACATGGTTAATACGCTCTTCCATTGGGCTGTCAGATGAAATATTGGGTACTTTCGAGCGTGGCGCTTTAAAAGTGAGCTGGCCGCCCATGCGATCTTTGTTGAAATCGATCACGGCATCGACGAGATAAGTTACCGAGCGACCATCGACATAGGCTGGGAAACCTTCAAAGTCAACGCGCACGTCTTCTTCTTTCTCTTCGCCTTTGGTGCAATAAGCCATGCAGCATTCTGCGCGCGGCGTGCCGGGATTTTCGACAAAAATTCGCACACCAATGCCGTCACTGTTTTGCTTGGCTAATAATTCGCGCAGATAGCCTTGAGCCGTCTCCGTAATCTCAAGATTGGTGATGGCTTGCGCATCGAAAGAAACCGATTGATTTACTTCAGGCTGACTCATGGAAGCTCCTTTATCGCCCACAGCATGCCGGGACGGGCATGCTTCAAATTATGGCCGCAAGTATAGCATCTTGCGTGCAGCTCATGCCTTCGCTCATCCATTCTGCTAAACTATATATCCATTTTTTTAGATAGATCTATGCCCATGTCTCGCGCTGACCGTCTGATTAGTTTTGAGCAGCAACTCGCCCAACGTATTTTGATTCTCGACGGTGGCATGGGAACCATGATTCAGCAGCGAAAGCTTAGTGAAGCCGACTATCGAGGCGAACGCTTTGGCGATTGGCCTCGCGATGTTAAGGGCAATAACGATTTGCTCGTGCTCAGCCAACCACAGATTATTCGCGAAATCCATGAGGCTTATTTAGCTGCCGGCGCCGATATTATCGAGACCAATACCTTCAATAGCACCAAGGTTTCCATGTCCGATTACGGCATGGAGTCGCTAACCATTGAGCTCAACTTTGAAGCGGCAGCATTAGCGCGTCGTGTTGCTGATGAATTTACCGCACGCGAACCGCATAAGCCGCGCTATGTCGCCGGCGTTATTGGGCCAACCTCTCGCACCTGCTCTATTTCGCCAGATGTTAACAATCCTGCCTTCCGCAACGTCAGCTTCGATCTGCTCGTCGAAAACTATTTAGAGTCGACTCTCGCGCTAATCGACGGCGGCGCTGATCTGATTTTGATCGAAACTGTTTTCGATACGCTCAACGCCAAAGCCGCCATTTTTGCTGTGCAAGAAGCTTTTGAGCAATGCGGCACCACATTGCCTATTATGATTTCTGGCACTATTACCGACGCTTCTGGGCGTACGCTCACCGGCCAAACAGCCGAAGCCTTTTGGAACTCGGTGCGTCACGCCAAGCCTATCTCCATTGGCTTTAACTGCGCGCTCGGTGGCAAAGAGCTGCGGCCATATGTCGAAGAGCTTTCGCGCAAAGCTGACACCTACGTTAGCGCTCATCCTAATGCCGGCCTCCCAAATGCCTTTGGTGAGTACGATGAAACGCCTGATGAAACTGCGGCTATTATTAAAGAGTTCGCAACCAGTGGCTTTCTCAATATTGTTGGCGGTTGCTGCGGCACCATGCCAGAACACATCGCCGCCATAGCCAAAGCGGTTGAAGGCAAAGCGCCGCGGGTGGTGCCTGAGCTCCCACGCGTCTGCCGCCTATCAGGCCTTGAGCCATTCACCATTGCTGATGACAGCCTGTTTGTGAACGTTGGCGAACGTACCAACATCACTGGCTCGAAAAAATTTGCTCGTCTCATTCGCGAAGAAAACTATGCCGAAGCATTAGAAGTCGCTCGCCAACAAGTCGATAACGGTGCGCAAATCATCGATATCAACATGGATGAAGGCATGTTGGACTCGCAGGCCGCGATGGTGAAATTCTTAAACATGGCGGCAACCGAACCCGATATTTGCCGTGTGCCGATCATGGTCGATTCATCGAAATGGGAAATCATCGAAGCTGGCCTGAAGTGTATCCAGGGCAAGTCGGTGGTGAACTCAATTTCCATGAAGGAAGGCGTCAAAGAGTTCAAGGATCGTGCGCGTTTGTGCATGCGATATGGCGCCGCCGTGGTCGTTATGGCTTTCGACGAGCAAGGCCAAGCCGACACCGTTGCGCGCAAAAACGAAATCTGCAAACGCTCATACGATATTTTAGTTAATGAAGTTGGCTTTCCGCCCGAAGACATTATTTTTGACCCTAATGTCTTCGCCGTTGCCACCGGCATCGAAGAGCACAATAACTACGCCGTCGACTTTATCGAAGCCTGCGACTACATCACCAAAAACCTGCCTTACGCGAAAATCTCTGGCGGCATCTCTAACGTCTCATTTTCGTTCCGTGGCAATGAGCTGGTTCGCGAAGCCATCCACTCGGTGTTTTTGTACTACGCAATTCGCAATGGCCTAAGCATGGGCATTGTCAACGCTGGGCAGCTGGCGATTTACGAAGACATTCCCGCTGAGCTCAAAGCCTGCGTTGAAGACGTGATTCTAAACAAACGCGAAGATGGTACTGAGCGCTTGCTAGCCTTAGCTGAGCGCTATCGTGGCGAAGGCGGCAAGCAAATCGTTGAGGATTTGTCTTGGCGCGAATGGCCCGTTAACAAGCGCTTAGAGCATGCGCTGGTTAAAGGCATCACCACGTTTATTGTTGAAGATGCCGAAGAAGCACGGCAACAAGCTGAGCGCCCAATTCACGTCATCGAAGGCCCTCTCATGGATGGCATGAACGTGGTTGGCGACCTGTTTGGCTCGGGCAAAATGTTTTTGCCACAAGTAGTGAAGTCTGCTCGCGTGATGAAGCAAGCGGTGAACCATCTCATCCCATTTATTGAGGCCGAGAAAAACGGCGTGGTTATCGCCAAAGGCAAAGTACTCTTGGCTACGGTCAAAGGTGATGTCCACGATATCGGTAAAAATATTGTCGGCGTGGTACTCGGCTGTAATGGTTATGACATTGTTGACCTCGGCGTTATGGTACCTGCCGATAAAATCCTGCAAGCCGCCATCGATGAAAAAGTCGACATCATCGGCCTCTCCGGCCTGATCACCCCATCGCTAGATGAAATGGTGCATGTGGCGCGCGAAATGCAGCGACTCGACTTTAAAGTGCCGCTTTTAATAGGTGGCGCAACCACATCGAAAGCGCATACCGCAGTAAAAATTGATCCACACTATAAAAATGACGGTGTGATTTACGTCGCCGATGCCTCGCGTGCAGTCGGCGTGGTAACCACCTTGCTAAACAAGTCAGCTAAAGATGCGTTTATCGCCGAGCGCCGTGCTGAATACGCCGAAACTCGAGAGCGTATTAATAATCGAGAGCCACGCGGCAAACGCTTAAGCTATGAAACCGCAGTCGCTACTGGCTTGCAAAGCGATTGGTCGCAAGCAACACCGATCAAGCCAAAGCAGTTAGGCGTGCAAGTTTTTGATCACTACGACTTGAGTGAAATTGTTGAGTATTTCGACTGGCAACCATTCTTTATGGCATGGAGCCTGCACGGAAAGTACCCTGCAATTTTAGAGGATGATGTTGTTGGTGAGGCCGCTCGTGACTTGTTTAATGATGCTCAAGCCATGCTGAAAACCTTGATTGAAGGCAAGCATTTACGTGTGCGCGGTGTCATTGGGCTATGGCCTGCCAACCGCGTTGGCGCCGATGATGTACGCGTTTGGGCCGATGCCGACAAAACAGAGTGCCTAGGCGAAATTCATAATTTGCGCATGCAAAACGAGCAAGTTAGTGGCAAGCCCAACTTGTCTTTGGCCGATTTCGTAGCGCCAATAGATAGCGGCGTTCAAGATTATGTCGGCGGCTTTACTGCTTCAGTGCATGGCGCCGATGAGTTCGCTAAAACCTTCGAAGATGCTGGCGATACTTACAACAGCATCTTGATTAAGTCTTTGGCTGACCGTTTTGTAGAGGCCTTTGCTGAGCGCCTACACCAACGTGTGCGCCAAGAGTTCTGGGGCTACGCGACCGATGAGCAGCTCGATACAAACGACCTGATTGCCGAGAAATACGCCGGCATCCGTCCTGCGCCAGGCTATCCCGCCTGCCCCGAGCACAGTGAAAAATCCGAGCTTTTCCGCTGGCTCAACGCCACTGAAAATACTGGCACCGTACTTACAGAGCATTTCGCTATGTACCCCACCGCTGCTGTCTCGGGCTGGTATTTCGCACACCCCAAAGCCAGCTACTTTAATGTCGGCAAAATTGGTCGCGATCAAGTCGAAAACTACGCTCAGCGTAAGGGTTGGGACATGGCCACAGCCGAGCGTTGGCTAATGCCGAATTTAGGCTATGATGTGGTCGATAACTAAACGATCGGCGCACGTAACCTCCGTGGCCGATCATCTAATAATGATCTGGTCATGCCCTCTGGGGCGTCAAACAGACGGAGGTTTTAGTGTCCAAAGGCTATGGCAATCCGCCGCCACCCAGCAGCATCAAGCTGAAAAAGCGCACACGCTTGCGCCTGGCGTTGAGCCGAGCACTTCGTAGTGGCTTTAATGTGGCTGGACTAAAAAAGACCGAACTCGATGAAAATGCAGAATCCGCTGAGATTTTTGTGCTCAGCGGCATTCTCATTACGCTGCTAACCATCGCAGCCATTTGGATAGGTTTGCAGCAGTTTATTGAGGCAATGCATCAATAAACTGCTGGGCTTATACGCGAGGTGATTGCACGCTACGTTGCCACCAGCGCAGCAACAGATTATCCACCGAGCTCGTCGCAGCAATGCCTAAGCGCTGGCCTAAACTCTTTTTCTCGCGCCAATGCAGCGCAAACAACTCCGCTTCAGTAGCGCGCTCACGCAAATAATCATCGCTGGTTTTTAAGCTATCGACCAAGCCTAAAGCCAAGGCTTGCTGGCCATACCAATGCTCACCTGTAGCCACTACTGCCATATCAACTTGCGTGCGCCACTGCGCCACATGCGCTTTAAATAGCTCGTGGGTGTCGTCTAAATCATGTTGAAACTTAGCACGCCCTTCATCGGTGTTTTCACCAATCATGGTCAATGTGCGTTTGTATTGCCCTGCTGTCATCAACTCAACATCAATGTCATTTTTCTTCAGCAGGCGATGCACGTTTGGAATTTGCGCAACCACGCCGATGGAGCCGATAACCGCGAACGGCGCAGCGATAAGTTGATTGGCCAAACACGCCATCATATAACCACCGCTGGCCGCGACTTTATCGACACAAATGGTCAGGCGAAGGTTCGCGGCGCGGATGCGCGCTAATTGCGAAGAGGCCAAACCATAGCTGTGTACCATGCCGCCCGGGCTTTCTAGGAGCACCACGACTTCATCACGCTCAGCAACAGCAACTGCTAGCAACGCCGAAATTTCATGACGCATTTGCGCCACGGCCGATGCCGCCATGTCGCCGGTAAATTTCAGCACATAGACATGCGCTTTCGGCTCAGCCGTTTTAGCGGATTTTTTTTCCAACTTCGCCTTTGCCTTGCGCGCTTTGCGTTCAACTTTCCAGGCGTTGTCATCCCAAACTAGGCTGCGCAGAGCATCAGCTTCGGCATCGAAGCGCTCATTTAAAGTTTCGACTTCTAAATGCCCAGATTGCAGGCCGGGCAAGTCGCCACGGCGAGCACGGCCTAGCATCATCAGTACGAGGGCCACCAAAAACGCAACGGTGACGCCCTTAGCCAAAAACAAGCCGTAATCGGCAATCCATTCAAGCATGATGTGTCTGTCGCTCCGTAATAAATTGATCTATCAGCGCCCGCGCGATGCTACCTTTTGGCGGCAATAGGGGCAGCTGCTCATAATGAAAGAATTGTGCATCGGCAATTTCGTCTTCTTGGCAGACGATTTCGCCACTGACGTATTCGGCAAAGAAGCCAATCATCAAGCTGCTGGAAAATGGCCATGATTGGCTGGCGTGATAACGAATATTGCTGATTTCAACGCCAACTTCTTCGCGCACTTCTCGAATCAAGGTCTGCTCTGCGCTTTCGCCCACTTCCATAAAGCCAGCCAAGGCGCTGTACATGCCGTTGGTGAAGCGCGTCGATTGCGCCAGCAACAATTCATCTCCACGCGAAATAATAACGATCACACAGGGATTAATGCGTGGATATATCGAGCTGCCGCATGGTGCGCAAACGCGAGCGCGCTCGCCGCGCGAATGAGCCTGCATTGGGCCACCACAGCGACCACAAAAACGGTGTTTGTCGGCCCATTCCAGCACTTGCATGCTGCGCCCCAAAAGGTCATAGCCGGCGGGCGTTAGCGATGCCAACAGGCTGCGCACATCCACCCAAACAAAGCCATCGGGCGCGATAGACAGCGACCACG
>NZ_CEYEMI010000003.1:92383-123018 GCF_982810325.1 Paraperlucidibaca sp. | reverse complement strand
GGTTTGGCGGTCTTGGTTATGGACATGATCTTAGCCTCGGTATTGTCCTTCTCTGACCCGGCTGCATTAACCACTGCGCTGGCCTTGGTAGGTTGGTTGTACTTTCCAGTACGCCAGCTTATATGGCGTTATTTCTTCGACAGGCGCAGCTCAGGTCTTGAGGAGTGGATGGCGCAGTCGCTGCCGGTTATGTTGACCGCGCATCGTATCGGCGATGGCGATCAAGCTATTCAGCTAGCGCTAGATTCAGTCTTTTCGCCATTGGCTAGTGGCCTAGAAAAGTCCGCTGCGACTGATGCGGCCATTAAAGATAATGGTGAGTCCTTGGTCGTGCCATTGCCCGATAGTCAGTATGTTTTACGTCTGCACAATGCTGAGCAAGGTCGGCGTCTGTTTAGTCGTAAAGACCTGAAAATAGCCAAACTAGTCATCGACTTAAATGAAATATTGCGCGAGTCAGTCGTGGCAAAAGCCGCTGGCGCACAGCAAGAGCGTCAGCGTATTCGCCAAGATCTGCACGATGACTTGGGCGCAAAGTTGCTGACTTTATTGCATCGTAGCGACGATCAATCACGCCCTATCGTGAAGGAAGCCATTTCCGATTTACGCACGATTTTATCGAAGCAAATGGCCGCCGGTATTGGCTTAAAAGACGCTTGCCATCAATGGCATGACGAAGCGATTTTGCGTTGCGCCGAACGTGGCATTACCTTGCATTGGCATTGCGTGGAAAAGGATGCCTTACTCACTCCCAATGAGTATGGCCATTTAAGCCGCATGCTGCGTGAAAGCCTGACCAATGCCATAAAGCATGCTCAACCCAGCGCCATTACTATAAGGCTCAGCACCGATGATGCATTGCGTATTGAAGTCATAAACGATGGTGTTGATAGCGCACGAGAGACCACGGCTGGTCATGGCTCTGAGAGTCTACGCCAGCGCGCGGCTGAGCTGGCGGGCGAGTGCCAGCAATGGCAAGAGGAGGGGCGTTGGCATGTGCTTATTACGGTGCAGCTAGCGGGTCTTGCTAAGCCCTAGACTTACGCTTCGCCAAGAATCCGTCGCTTACTTTGTAATGCTTGTTAGTCTGACAGCGTATGTTGTTAAATGTGCGCCTATTATAAAAATATCAGGACATTGACATGGTCATTCGCTCCATTTTAGCCATATCTATCACGAGCTTAATGCTCAGTGCTTGTGGCGGCTCAAGCTCATCAAGTGATAGCACATCGCCTGTTGCAGAGCGTCAGGTTCCAGTAATGAAGTTGGGCACTCGCAGCGCCGAAAGTGAGACTTACGGCAGCGCCGCACCGGCAGCTGATAGCGCGTGGTCTGACTATGATCCAGCGCCGACTTTCAGTTCGTCGAAAGAGATTCCTCTGCAATTCATCACCATGGATGACGGCGTTAAGCTCGCAGTAAAAGTGACTCTGCCGAGCAATGCTGCGAACGTCAATGAAGGCCCGTTTCCGATAATTTTAGTTCAAACCTCCTACAACACTTCGCTGGGCAGCTTTACTCCGGCTATTGGTGGTGCGGACCCATTAATGACTTCTCACGGTTACGCCACGGTGGTAGTCGATGTGCGCGGCACCGGCAACTCTCAGGGCGAATGGGAAGCCTTTGGCGAGCGCGAGCAAAAAGACTATTCACAAGTAGTGGAGTGGGCAGCTACACAGTCGTGGTCAGATGGCCGAATTGGCCTGTTTGGTGTCTCGTACTTGGGCATTACCACTATGCTCACTGCTCAGCAGCAACATCCTGCCATTAAAGCGGCTTTCCCCATCGTGCCTCTTGGTGATGCTTACCGCGATATCGTATTCACTGGTGGGCAGGTTAATCCAACCTTTATCCCGCTCTGGATAACGTTAGTTACAGGCCTTGGCGCCTTACCTTTGGAAGGTATTGCTGCTGATCCTGCAACCGGCATTACGGCACTGCTTAGCCACATCACAGGCGCAGTAACAAACTTCCAAGTACCGACAATTTTGAAAGCTTTATTGGGTGATCAAGGCACAGCGGCTGATGGTGATTTTTGGGCAAAGCGTTCACCTTTGGAAAATGCTGACAAAATCAAAGTGCCGACATTCGTGGTTGGTGGTTTATTTGACCTTTTTCAACGCAGCGAGCCGCTCTGGTTTGAGCGCCTAAAAGGTTCGGTGCCTACCAAATTGCTTCTTGGCCCTTGGACGCATATTGAAGCGGCTGGTGTGCCTTCGAATGGCTTGCCTCAAGATGGTGTGCCCGAGCTGAATAAAATTCAGCTGCGCTGGTTTGATCAATATGTGAAAGGCTTACCAGTCGGCGCCGACCGCATGCCGAATGTCACGCAATATGTGTTGGGCGAGGAGCGCTACGTCACCAGCAGTGATTGGCCACACGCGCAAATGAGGCCGCAGCAATACTTTTTCCAGGCCGACAAATCATTGCTGAAAGATCAGCCTAGCGAAAAAGCATCGCAGTCGATTGCCTTGCAAGCGCCGATCTTTGGCCTGTGTTCACAAAGTCTTTCGCAATGGACAGCTGGTATAGCCGGCTTGCTGCCTTTGCCATGCTTCGATGATGACAGCATTAACCAAAAATCATCGGTCGTATTTACTACGCCAGCCTTGGAAGATGATCTGTTTATCAATGGCCCCATTCAGGCCAATGTGTGGATGACGACAACGGCGCAAGAAACTAGCGTGTCGGTGCGCATCTCAGACTTTGATCCGGCAACAGGCAAGTCCCGACCACTGAGCAATGGCCTATTAAGTGCCTCGTTTCGCGCAGTGGATGAAAGCCGTAGCCGCATCATCGACGGCGTGATGATTCAGCCATGGCATCCATTCACTACTGAGTCTGTTCTACCAGTTAAGCCAAATGAGCCCATGCTCATGCAAGTGGAAATTTTCCCAACTAGCGCAAAAATTGCTAAAGGCCATTCGCTGAAAGTGTCATTGAGCACGAGTAATTTGGCGCAAGGCTTGCAGCCTGTATTGTCGTCGCTGATCAAGGGGCCATTGGGCTTAGCAACGTTCTTAGTCGGCCCCGAGCATCCATCAAGTGTGGTGTTACCAGTGGTGCCTAATAGCGCGCTGGCACAGTAACTAGTAGAGAGAGTTATGAGTTCAAAGATTTATCACAACCCAAACTGCGGCACTTCGCGCAACACCTTGGCCATCATGCGGGCCTCGGGCGAGGAGCCGGAGGTTATTGAGTATATGAAGATGCCTTTGTCGCGTGAGCAGTTAGTTGCATTGCTAGCGGCATTGGCTGTGCCTGCGCGTGAATTAATGCGCGCCAAAGGCGATCTTTATGACGAGTTAGGCTTGGCCGATCTTACGCTCAGCAACGATGCTTTGATCGACGCGATGAGCGAGCATCCTATCTTGATGAATCGGCCGGTTGTGGTCACTGAGCGCGGTACGCGGTTATGCCGGCCATCGGAGTTGGTGTTGGACTTACTAGCCAATCCGGTGCGTGAATACACTAAGGAAGATGGTGAGGTCATACGGTTTAGCGACTGAACTTAGTCGCTGTTCCAACGATTTTTAGCGCGAATGAAGTTGCTTGCATCGGTAAAGCCGAGACGCTTGGCAATAACTGACTGCTTAAGTCCCTCGGCTTCCCACAAGCGAACCTTCTCAATGAGCAAGTCGGAAAACAAGGCCTTATAGCTCATGCCTTCTTCCTTCAGTTTGCGATGCAAGCTGCGCTCGCTGATATTTAAATCGTTGGCAACCACTTTTGCCGATGGGCGGCTAGTGATGTGAGAGATAATGCTCTGACGGACAGCCTCAAGCAGATTTGTTGAGCGATTTAAATTTTGCATTAGCTGATCACAGGCAGCTAATGCTTCTTCCAGAGCAAATGGATTGGTTGTTATAAATTGAGTTGCTAGTAGGGCATTATCAATTCGGACTGTAGTCGCTGCCTCATCCCAACGCACAGATTGGCTTAGTACATGCTGGCAGAATAGTTGTGAGGTCGCGCTAAGACTGAAGTCAAAGTTAATGTTAATAGCGAGCTCGTCATTGCAACATAGGCGCCAAAATGTCCTTAGACCCGTAATGATTTCTAGTACTAAGAACTCATAAACTCGTTGATTAAAGCCATCTTTGTTGGCGACTGTGACCAATACACCATGCTCGTCTTGGGTAGAGTTAAACTCAATTAAAGAGCCAGCAATGGCGCTATAGCGTGCGCCTAACTCCAAGCTTTCGCCAATATTCGCAACCGACATCATGGCCAGGCCTAAGAGGCCGTAGGTTGAGTGCTGATAGCGCTGGCCAACAGCGACCCCAAGCAGGTCATCGTCAAAGTAATCAACGGCTGCTTGGACAAAGTTAATGGCCATGGCGTAGCTAATGAGTCGTGATTTGCTAGCGCGCTTAAACAGTTGGGCAAGCTCGAGGCCCGCCCACGTTTCAATGCTTACTCCGCGACTATTGGCATAATTTTCTATGGCAAAAATACTATAGAAGTAGCCGTAGTTATGTTCTGTTGGGGCCATTGCGGCACCTATATCTGAGCGTTATTGATGCTCATATCATAACGCTATAAAGCTTGGCTTGTGCGCTCTAGCTGTATCGATGATTTTTGCACTGAAGAGGGCAGAGCATGCCGCATAATGCGCCATAGCACTTGGCTAAACTGGCTGGTAAAGCTGCCTTCGTTGTAAGGAATGCCCACGCGCTTGCAGGTTGCTTTCACTTCTACGGCCATCTCGGCGTATCGGTGCGCTGGCACGTCGGGGAATAAATGATGCTCAATTTGATGGCTTAAATTGCCGGTCATTAGATTGAAAAACTTGCCACCGCGTAGGTTCGATGAGCCCAAGATTTGGCGGTAATACCAGTGGCCGCGAGTCTCATTTTTCAGCACGCTTTTCGGGAAAATCTCGGCATCTTTGGTGAAGTGGCCGCAGAAAATCACGATAAAGGTCCAGACATTACGAATGCCATTGGCGACAAAATTACCGGCGAATACCGACAAGAACATCGGGCCAGCGAGCAGTGGAAACACCACATAGTCTTTCAACAGCTGTTTCAGCATTTTACGCTTTGCTGGTTGCCACTGCTTTTGAAACTCAGCTTTCGGGGTTTTGCCGGCAAAGAGGCGGCCTAAGCGCAGCTCTTGAATGGCAATGCCCCATTGAAACAGCAGCGCGAAAATCACTGTGTAGATTGGTTGCAATAAATAGTGCGGCTTCCAGCGTTGCTCTGGAAACAGGCGCAAAATGCCATAGCCCACGTCGTCATCGACACCTTTGATATTGGTGTAGGTGTGGTGCATGACGTTATGCGATTGGCGCCAGTTATCACTGGTGCCGGCAATGTCCCATTCGTAGGTCTGGCCTTTGAGCTTGGGGTCATTCATCCAGTCGTACTGTCCGTGCATGACGTTGTGCGCGACTTCCATGTTTTCCATGATTTTCGACACCGCCAAAAGCAGTGTGCCGATTACCCAAAATACTGGGAAGAAGCTTAAGAATAAGCAGGCGCGACCAAGAAAGCCGGTGTAGCGCACGGTGGCGAGTACGCGACGGATATATCGGGCATCGTTTTCGCCGACATCTGCCAAGGCTTTTTTATGCATGGCATCGAAGGTGGTTTCAAGTTCAGTCAGTTGAGCCTGAGTCAGTGTTTTCATTTGATGTTCCTCGTCGGAGCGAGTGGTGAATGCAGTCGGCACGTATGATTTTTAGACACGTGACGGTGGTGTTTATTACAAAATGAGCAGTTACAGATCGCGTAATTACAGATCAAGGGTGAGGTCGGAGCGCGCGCTGCTGATGCACAGACGTAAGCCCGGGTTGTCACCGTCATCGCGCATTTGCGTAATGATGTTTTCGCTAATGCCTTGGCGCTTGCTGCAAGCGCAGGTGTTGCAAATACCGCGACGGCAGCCTGAGGCCAGTGCTATGCCCAGTGCTTCTAAGGCCGGCAATAAGGCTGCGCCAGAGGCGACTTGCACGACTTTACCGCTACGAGCCAGTGTGATGCTGACCATCTGCGTGGCATCGCTGACGATCATTGGCAGGGAGAATGCTTCGCTTTGCAGACGTAATGATTGCGCGCTGGCGAGGGAAGTGGCTGTGGCAATAAAGCCAGCTGGGCCGCAAGCCATGATTTCAGTATTGGCATCACAATCAGCCAAATGTGAGGCGTTTAAGCGCTCGCCGATTTGCGTGCTATGTAAGGTGAAATGAAAGTTTGGCTCGCGAGCTTGCAGTGCCAATAGCTCATCTAAATGGCAGGCATCCTCTGGCGTTTTTACCCAATATTGCAGGCTAGTATTGCGATGTAACGGCGTGCTTTGCAGCAGGCTTAAAAATGGTGTGATGCCACTGCCAGCGGCGAGCATCATCACGGCTGCGTTATTTTCAGGCAGTGCTAGATCGCCATAGGCGTCGCTTAATTTTAGCCAATCGCCAATGCTCGCGGCATCATGTGCCCACTGACTAAAGCGGCCATGTGCTACGCGCTGCACGGTAATCTGAAAGGCTCCGCTTGTTGCGCCTGACACCAAGCGCGGGCTATAGCTGCGTGCGACCCAAGCACCATTTACGCTTGCAGAAATGGTGATGTGTTGGCCGGCACGAAAGCCATTAAAGGCGCGATTCGGCTCAATAGTTAGCGTGATTGCTCGTGCTGATGCCGGTGTAATGGCGATCAAGCGGCCACGTGGCTCGGCACTTTTCATTGGCGCTAAATGGTCTTGCCAAAATGCGGCGACATCGCTGGGAATTACGGCGTTAGTAAGTGCGCGGATGATTTGTTGAGTGGCCATGTGTGAGCCCTCGATAGTCATGGAATACGCAAATTATACAGTTGTATAGACGATTGTCTATCCATATGTATAGACATTTGTGATTGAGCGCTTAGCCGTTACACTAAGCGCTTGAATTAAACGAAAAAAATATGTCAGCTCAGTGACATCACAGGATGAAGCAAATGAATGCTGAGGAATTAGCACCTGCCGTGCGTAAAGGCAGCATTAGCCAAGATGACTTAATTCAGGCGGCAATGTCCTTGATTGGCCCGACACGCAGCATGGCGACCTTGAGCTTGCGCGAAGTGGCACGCACGGCCGGCATCGCACCGAATAGTTTTTATCGGCATTTTCGCGATGTCGATGAGCTCGGTATCGCCTTAATAGCATTGGCAGGTAGTAGCTTGCGTCATGTCTTTAGCGAAGCTCGGCAGCGCATCAGTGCTGGTAGCAGTGTGGTGCAAACATCTTTGAACGTGTTTTATGAGCAACTTAATGCCAAAGAGCGTTATTTAGAGCTATTACTCTGCGAAGGTCGTGTTGGCTCGTTGGCGTATCAGGCCGAAGTCGACCGGCAGTTGCAGTTTTTTGAGCACGAATTAACCAGTGATTTGATTCGCCTAGAAGCACAAAACGCCAATAAACTGCATGAGCCGACTATTGTGGCGAAGGCGATAACGCGTTTGGTGTTTAGTATGGGTGCGCAGGCTGTTGCTAAGTCGCCCGAGCAACAGCAGGAGTTACTCGAGCAAACCGCGACCATGGTGTATATGATTTTGGCTGGCGCGCGTGCATTGGCAGCTCCAACCGAACCCACAGTTTAAGGAAATACGTATTGATGGCTGAAAACTTCGCCCAAATCTTAGTGCTGCTGTCGGTCTCGGTCAGTGTCATTGTTATATTTCAACGCCTACATATACCTACGAGTCTGGGTTACTTGCTGGTGGGCATTATTCTTAGTCCGCACACCATTGGCCCAGCTTTGGACGTGCCTGAAATTAAAGGGCTTGCTGAGTTTGGCGTGGTGTTCTTGTTGTTCACCATTGGTTTGAACTATTCCTTGCCGCAATTGCATGCTTTGCGTGGCCAAGTCTTAGGCTTAGGTACTGCGCAGGTAGCGCTAGGCACCGCAGTCGTCATGGGTTTAGCCATGCTGGCGGGTATGCCCACGGCTGCTGCCTTCGTTATAGGCGCTGTGTTTGCACAATCGTCGAGCACGATCATCGGTAGTCAGCTCACTGAGCAGGCCGAGCAAAATACGCCACATGGTCGTCTCGGCCTAGCAGTATCAGTGTTTCAAGATGTCACTGCTGTGCCATTTTTGGTTGTCATTCCAGTACTCGGAATGGCGGTTTCTGCTGACGCGCTGGCGGGTATTTTAGGTCTGGCCATGGCCAAAGCTGCTTTAGCGTTTGCCTTGGTATTTTTTGTTGGCAAATGGCTGTTTCGCCCACTCTTTCATATTGTCACCAAGCAGCAGTCACTGGAGGCATTGACTCTGGCGGTGCTGCTTGTGGTTCTTCTGGCTGCTTGGTCAACAAATCAACTCGGGTTATCACTGGCGTTTGGCGCGTTTTTGGCCGGTATGATGCTGGGTGAAACCGAGTTTAGGCATCAAGTTGAGTCCAGCATTAGGCCTTTTCGTGATGTGTTATTAGGGCTATTTTTCATTGGCGTGGGCATGTTGTTAAACCCGGCCTCGCTGCCAGACATATGGCCTCAGGCGTTGCTTGGCATGGTGGTTTTACTGCTGAGCAAAATCATCATTGTGCTCACGGTGGTACGTCGCAGTGGCTTTGATTGGGAATCTTCTTTACGCACGGCCTTGATTGTTTCAGTTGGCGGTGAGTTTGGCTTGGCGCTGTTGGCGTTGGCGCTAGATGCTCAAGTTTTAGATATACGCTTGGGCCAAGTTATTCTGACTTCGGTGTTGTTTTCCATGGTTGTTGGCGCCATGTTGATTCGCTTCAATGGCCCGATTGCACGACTGTTGACCTCTCGCCGAAAAGCCACCAAGGCTAATCCTGCGGCGATTGAAGTGCCTGCACAATCGGTCTTGATTGGCGGCTATGGCCGCGTTGGCCATACCTTGGCAGTACTACTACAAACAAATGGCATTCCCTATATTGCCTTTGATAGTGATCCCAAGCGGGTTGAGCAGGGGCGTATTGATGGTCACCATGTATTCTTGGGTGATATTTCTGATCCTGAGCTACTGGCATCGATCCAGTTAGAAAAGATCTCTCTCGCCATTCTGACTACATACGAGTCTGATATGGGTCTGCGTGCAACCAGCTTGCTGCACAAGCGTTGCCCGTATGTGCCGATCATTGCACGTGCCGAAGATTTGCAGATGTCATCACAGCTGATAGCAGCTGGCGCAACGCATGCCTATCCAGAAGCAATTGAGGCCAGCCTACGCTTGGCAGCTACGGCGATGACTATGTTGAATATGCCTAGCACTGAAGTGGACGCCATCATGCAGGGCATTCGCGACTGGGATTACCAACCAGTGTTGGAAGAGGATGCGACGAAGTAAGTTTAAGCTGTACGGTTACTACTAAAACGCTAGCCAAAAATAGCCGAGATCATTAGATCTCAGCTATTTTTACGCTCACGTTGTACGGGTTCAATACGGCTACGCTAGCTCGCGGCAAATTACAGCACCGGCGCGTACTCCTCCTCATCAATAAACGCCACTTTAGTGGCCTTAGTCAGCTGCGATGGTTTGATAGCCTCTGGCATGGCCGAGGAGTGGTGGTTGAGGATTAGCCAATTGTCATCGACCTTGGTGTAGACATAGGTGTAGCGCGCCTGTACTAGCTTGCGTTGGCCTTTCTCGTGCAGCGCGAAGGTGTAAATGCCGGTATCCATTGCGCTATCGTCGTCGAGCAGACGAATTTCACGCTTATTGATAAAACCTTCGGGCTTATAGCTCAGAAACTTGACGAAATAATCACGAATGCTGGCGTAATCGGTGCGAGCCTGATTCGATACTGTCGGCAGCAGCACGCCATTTTTGGCATACAGACTGGCGACATTATCGGGGTTGCCGGTGGCTAGAGCTTTATTCCAGCGATCAAAAAGGGCTGCAATTTCGCGCTCCTTGGCATCATCGGGCGCGCTAACCACGACATTGTAGGCAATAGCATTCTTCGCGATAGCCAGTGGTGAGGCCATGATCATGGCGCTGGCAATTAGGCTTGTTGCAATGAGTCTATTCATAAGTCATCCCAGTTGGTTTTTATGTATTGTTTTCACGAAGCAAATGTAGTTATTTAAGACTATTAATTAATCGGCTTTTTGGCTGATATAGGGATAGGTCAAATGACTGATGTTGAAGGTCGCAGTAATAGCGTCTTATTGTGGCGAGAGCAGCTGCGCCAGAAGACGCAAGAAGCTTCGAGCCAAGTTTTAGTTGAGCAGGTTAGTCAGCTGCTTCGAGCAAATCCATTGGAGGATATTGCCAGTGCGATTTGTGAGCAGATCTATAACCAGCTCAATGCCAGTAGTGTGGCTTTGCTGCGTTATGCCAGCGCGCGTTTGCAGTTGGTCGCCGGTGTGCAGCTGCGCTACCCCGATGGCACGCGTTTGCCGTGCCAAGGCTGGATATCTTCATTGCTGCGTTATCCGGTGCAACCTTTGTCTCGACAAGGCATTGAGGCGACTTGGTTAGCGCGGCAGTCCGAGGCCGATTATGAGTGGATTATTCCCTTAGTGAGTCGATCGCAAGTCATGGGTCTATTAGTGATTACCGGCAATGAGGCTATGTCTGTGCCAAGTTGGCAGGCACCATTGAGTACGCTATCGGTGCTGCTGGCTTGCGCGTGGGCGGAACCGGCGAGTTCGGGGCGTGCTCGGCTCAATGAGCGTCAGCGTCATGAGCTCAACCTACTCACGCCGCGCGAAAAAGAGGTGATGGCCTTGCTACCGCAAGGCATGGCCAACGCGCGTATTGCAGCGGCCTTAGGTATTTCGCTGGGCACAGTGAAGACGCATATTGAGCATATTTTGTCTAAATTACAGCTCGATGATCGTGCCCATGCAGCCGCGCGCGCGGTTGAGCTCAAGCTTGGGAGTAGCGGTCTATGAGGCGTTTGCTACAAACACGGCGGTTAAGTATATGGGTCGCGGCCTTTTTGCCGCTGGCGCTGCTGATTGTCGCCAGCGTACTCATGGTGTGGAGTGCGCAAACTAGCAAGCAGGCAGAGATGGAGGTGCGTTTAGGTCTGCGCGTGCTCAGCCAAATCCATGCGTTACACGCGCAATTGGCTGAAGGCGCGAGTGGCATACGCGGATATTTATTAACGCAAAAACACAGCTTTCTGGCGCCCTATGAACTCGCGCGTGTACGTATTCCACCGGCGCTGGAGGAGCTCTCAGGTAAAGTTAAAGATGTCGAGCAGCAGCGCCATCTTAATCTCGTCACGGCACTGATCAATGACAAGTTACGAAATTTAGCGGTCATTAAAGCGCAGGCGGCGACAGCTAATATTGAAGATACGCTTCAAATTATACTTAATGATAATAAGAACTTGCTTGATCGCCTCCGTCAAACTGTAGTGCTCATGGAGCAGCGCGAAGAAGTAGTGATTGCTGAGCGCAGCGCCATTGCTGATCGCTGGCGGCAGCAGGCCTTGATATTGTCGTTGGCGGCCCTATTGATGGTGTTGGTAGGCATGGCTTTTTCGGCGTGGCTGGCCTTGCGTGCGCGCCACGCTGATGCCGCAGCAACTGCCGCTGAGCAGACCAATCGCGCCAAATCCGACATGCTCTCGCGCGTAAGTCATGAGTTACGTACACCGCTCAACGGCATTTTGGGCTATGCGCAATTGCTCGCGCGCCAACCATTAGCACCGCTTGCTCAGCGCCAAGTCGGCCATATTTTGGCCAGCGGCGAGCACCTCTTACAGCTGGTCAATGATGTGCTGGATTTATCGCGTCATGAGTTGAGGCCGCCGCAGCTGAGTCTGCGCGCTGTGCCTATCGCAGCGCTATTACACGACTGTATGGCGTGGGTAGTGACCACGACGAACACCGAGCCGGCCTGGACGATCACTGTTGATGACTCCCTCGCGGTCTATGCCGATGAGCAGCGCTTACGGCAGATCATCATTAATTTACTGAGCAATGCGGTGAAGTTTAATCGTGCCGATGGCGCGCTCACGCTACAAGTGCTGGGCACCGAATCGGTAGTGACGATAGGTATTAGCGACAGCGGCGAAGGCATTGCCAGCGAGGATTTAGTACGGCTATTTCAGCCCTTCGAGCGTTTGCACAAAGGTATTGAAGGCACCGGATTGGGTCTCACCATTAGTCGTCAATTGGCGCAGGCCATGGGCGGTGATATCAGCGTTGAAAGCAGCTTCGGCGTGGGCAGTACGTTTATTTTAACGCTGCCGCGTCATAGCTAATTACCAGGGGTAATAGGTCATGACTGAGACGTTATTGAGTAGCCGTATTTTGATCATCGACGATGAGATTCGTAACGTGGAGTTGTTGGAAGATGTGTTGACGGCTGAGGGCTTCACAAACTTAATTAGTAGCACTGAGCCCGATCGTGCCATGGCCTTGATCGATACCGTGGTGCCTGATTTGCTGCTGCTCGATTTACGCATGCCTGGCACAGATGGCTATAGCATATTGTCGCGATTGCAGCCGCGCCAGCGTGCTGGTGAGTATCTGCCGGTAGTGGTGCTGACTGCGGATGCCGCACGCGATGCACGTCATCGCGCTTTAGCTTTGGGCGCGCACGACTTTTTAACGAAGCCGTTTGATATCACTGAGGTGATTTTGCGGGTATGGAATTTGCTAGAAACTCGCGCACTGTATAAGCGCTTGCGTGAGCTCACCGGCCAGCTGCCGAAGGCCGAACAACGGCCTTGGCAGCTTAAGCCGGAGGCTTAAGCTTGATTAGCCTTCGATAGCTTTTTTGATACGACCTAATGCATCTTCCAGCACGCTGGGCGCTGTGGCGTAGGAAATACGCATATGGCCATCGAGGCCAAAAGCCGAACCTGGAACCACGGCAACGCCAACGGTATTGAGCAGATGCTCAGAGAAGGCGAGGTCGTTTTCTAAGCCGAGCTTGGCGATTGCGCCTTCAACATTAGCAAAGGCGTAGAACGCACCATCGGCTGCTGAGCAGGAGATGCCTTCAATCTTGTTCAACGTCTCTACCACATAGTCGTGGCGCTCTTTAAAGGCTTTAACCATGGGCACTAAAACGTCTTGTGGGCCATTGAGTGCAGCTTCGGCGGCGGCTTGTGAAATTGATGCCGGGTTTGATGTTGACTGTGACTGCACTTTTTTCATGGCGCCAATCAGTTTGGCGGGGCCAGCGGCGTAACCGATACGCCAGCCAGTCATGGCATAGGCTTTCGACACGCCATTAAGCACGATGGTTCGGTCATACATATCGGGTGCGACGGTCACGATGTTTTCGTATTTTTCAGTCGTCCAGATGATGTGTTCGTACATATCATCGGTGGCTACGAGAATGCTTGGGTGTTTGCGTAGTACTTCGACCAAGGCTAACAACTCAGCTTTGGTATAGACCATGCCAGTTGGGTTAGATGGTGAGTTTAGTACGAGTAAGCGAGTTTTCGGCGTGATGGCTGCTTCGAGTTGCGCGGCAGTGATTTTATAGCCTTGTGACTGCGGGCACTCAACGATGACAGGCTTGCCATCGGCGACTAACACCATGTCGGGGTAGCTCACCCAATATGGCGCAGGAATGATGACTTCATCGCCAGCATTCAATAGCGCCAAAGTCATATTGAAGAAACTTTGTTTACCACCACTAGACACCAAAATTTGATTCAGCTCGTAATCTAGGCCTTGATCGCGTTTGAATTTAGCAATGATGGCTTTTTTCAAACCTGGCGTGCCGTCAACCGCTGTGTATTTGGTTTTGCCTTGAGCAATAGCTTCGACTGCCGCCGCTTTTACGTGATCTGGGGTGTCGAAATCTGGCTCGCCAGCACCTAAGCCAATAATGTCTTTACCCGCTGCTTTTAGCTCAGCGGCTTTATTGGTAACCGCGAGTGTTGGCGAGGGTTTGATGCTGAGTACACGATTCGATAGTTGGATATCCACTGACGACTCCTTGGCCTTTTGGGCATGGTCTAATAGGGCAAAAAACGGCTCATATCTTACCTGATTCAGGTCGTAGTGAATACCTGAGTGCCGAGCATGGGTGTCAGTAATGGCGTGGCGCCGGCTTCGCGTATCTCGTCTAAAAAGCCGAGTAGGTCGACGCCGGGGAGTAAATCTGGCTCCGCTTCAAGCGGCGTTACCATGGTGTCCCAATGACAGGGAATGACCCAGCGTGGGCGCAGTAGGCTAATGGCATCGCGGACATAATTTGGTCGTGCTTGGCGGCCAATAGCGCATAGACACAGAATGTCGCAGCGCTGGCCTTGTAACTGCTCATTGATAAAGTCGGCGGAGTCGATGTGCATTACTTTTAAAGAGCCGGTGTCGACCAGCCAATTCAGCACTAAGCCATGACGCAATTCATGCATGCGCGGCGGCCACGGCGGTGGAGCGCTGAGATCTCCGGGGAATGGGATACGACCCATTATCTTGCCGTGCAGTGAGGGTAGGCCGCGCACAGTCCATGGCCCAGAGGCGATGTCTTCATTGCCATCGGTAGCGAGTAGTTGTGACTCGGGCAGGCCTGCGGCAAGGCCGACTTGGCGCGTGGCTTGTGAGCCGATTAAGCGCGCGCCAGTTTGTTTGCAGAGATCAGGACCATCGAGAATATGGTCGTGATGGGCGTGGCCGATGAGCACGTCATCGGCGTGTGGGATATGTTTTTTTATTAGCTCGGCGTTGGGTATTAAGCGTTGTGTGAGCGAGGCAATGATGCCGGGGCGGGTCAGGTACGGGTCGAGCACGATGGTGCGATCGCGGTGGCTGATGACGAAGCCGGCGGTGCCGAGGTAGCGGATGCTGAGGGCATCCGAGTTGTGTGCATCCGCGGCGTTAACAAGGCTGCCTTCAGCCTCGGCTAGCGCGTGCGGCTGCTCAGAGATGACATAGGGCAGAGGCTGGCGTGGTGCCAATCCGATGAGTTTCTTCCAAGCTGCCATGACCATCTCCTGTTTTATAACCACCGTTTATTTTAGCCGCTGCGCCCAGCCACATACGCCGCAGTCAACGCATCTTGCGGTTGCTCAAAGACCTGCTGGCAAGCGCCGAACTCGATTAAGCGGCCTTGCTGTTCGCGTGTCCAGAAAAATGCTGTGTAGTTAGCAATGCGCCGCGCCTGCGCCAGATTATGCGTGACAATGATGACGGTATAGCGACCACTTAAGCGCTTAATTAGCTCTTCCACCACGCTCGCCGAGAGCGGGTCAAGTGCGCTGCAGGGCTCATCCATGAGTAAGATTTCGGGCTCCAACACCAGCGCGCGAGCAATGCACAGGCGTTGTTGTTGACCGCCAGATAAGCGCAGGGCGGGGCTATGCAAGCGCTCGGCGATTTCATCCCAGAGACCGACATCGCGCAGGGCTATTTCAATGCGGCGCTCGCGTTCGGTTTTATCGCGCACGCCATGCTCGCGTAAGGGCAAATCGAGATTGCGATGAATGCTGAAAGGAAAGGGGTTGGGACGCTGGAAAATCATGCCAATGCGGCGGCGCAAATTCAGTGCATCGATGCTGGCAATGTTCAGTCCATCTAGCAAGATTTCGCCGCCTACTTGGCAGTCTGGTAGATGTTCACTGAGGCGATTGAGACTGCACAGCAAGCTGGTTTTACCGCAGCCCGAGGGGCCAATCAGCGCCGTGATGCAGCCGCGTGGAATATCCAAGCTTACCTGTGAAAGTACAGTGTCTGCGCCATAACGCACACTGACATTGCTCAGGCTGAGATGCGCTTTCGGCTCGCAGCAGGCCTGCGTCTCAATGAGATCACCGAGGCTGGTGGCGTTCATATGCGTATGCTCCCGCGTAACCATCGGGTGCCGACCAGCGTTGCTGCGCCATTGACCAGCAGCAGCACGCTAATAAGCACTAAGGCGGTGGCGTAGGCATTGGCATCGCCACCGGTGACATTCATCGATAAATCATAGATATGCAGCGCCATGACGCGGCCAGAGTCGAACATCGATTCCGGGTAGCGATCGACATAGCCACTGGTAAACAGCAGCACGGCGGTCTCGGCTAAGATGCGTCCGATGCTGAGCATGAGGCCCGCGAGTATGGCCGGCATGGCCACGGGCAGCAGCACGCAGCGCAAGGCGGCGGTGCGCGATAAGCCGAGTGCTAGCGCGCCGCGTTGCCAGTCGGCAGGGACGGCGGCCAGGCCCATCTCAGTAGTACGAATGAGCAGCGGCAAAATCATGCAGGCCAGCGTGAGGCCGCCGGAAAGGATGGAAAACCCCATGCCCATCCAGATGCAAAAACACGCGGCACCAAAGAGGCCGAAAACGATGGAAGGCACGCCGGCAAGAATGTCGAGCAAGAGTCTTACTGTGCGTGATAATCGCCCGCCGCCGGCGGTGAAACTGTGCAGCCAGAGTGCGCTGCCAAGGCCCAGCGGCAGCGCCACTGCGAGTGCGATGGCCAGCACCCAAAGCGTGGAGACGATGATTGGCGCGATGCCGCCTGAGCGGCCAGCGCGTGTGGGTTCGCTGAGCAGGAAATCGAGGCTGAGATGAGCGAGGCCTAGGCGTAAAATATCGATAAGTATCCACGCAAAAATACCGGTGACGAGTGCGGCGCAGAGCCAGAGTAGCGCCGAGATTAACTGGCTGCTGAGCACTGTGCGCGGGTTTGCCATTAGGCTCATGCGCTTACTGTGCATAGGTGACTCCGCGCGCGCTATGGCGATGCGCCCACCAGGCCAATACGGCAACTAAGGCCATGAGCACGACGCCGGTAACAAATAAGCTGGCGCGATGGTTGCCGGTGGCATAGGCCATCTCTAGAGCCATATTGGCGGTGAGTACGCGCACGGAATCAAACACGCTGCCGGGGATTTGCACCACGTTGCCAGCGACCATGAGTACGGCCATGGTCTCGCCGAGCGCGCGGCCCATCGCCAACAAAGCTCCACTGGCGATACCGGCACGGGCGGCGGGCACGACCACGCGCCATTCGCTGCTGGCGCGACTCAAGCCCAGTGCGAAGGCGCCGTGAGCATAGTGCACTGGTACGGCAGCGATGGCGGCTTCGCTGGTCAGCGCCACGGTGGGCAGAATCATCAGCGCTAAAATTAAGATGGCAGCAAGCAGGCTCGCACCCGGCGGGGCGATTTGCGCAATCAGCGGCACCATCACGGTAAGGCCCCAGAGGCCAAACACCACTGATGGAATGCCGGCGAGCAGCACGATGAGGCGGCGGTAGCCATTGGCAATTGGTGTGGGCGCGTGAAAACAGAGAAAGACGGCGGAGGCGATGCCGAGTGGTAGAGCAAGCAGCATCGCGCCGAGGCTGGCGGCTAAGGTCGCCACCAACATGGGCCAGAGATTGAATTGGCCGGATGATGGATACCAGCCATCGCTAGTGAAAAAGGCTTGCCAATGGCCGTTGACGAGCACGGGCCAGGCCTCGCGCAAGAGAAAAGCGGCGATGAAAATTACCAGCGCCGCTGACCACAGCGCCAGTAGGCGAGTGCTGAAAGCTAGCGCGGCATCAGCGCGCCACGGGAACAAAATACTGATCCTTGACGATGTCATGCACCGCAGCGGATTGCGCGAAATCGATAAAGCGCTTGGCTAAACCGCTAGGCTTAGGTGTGGTCACGAGGTTCAGCGGTCGCGCCAGCGGAAAAGTTTCGTTGCTGACATTGGCTACCAGCGCTTTCACGCCATCGAGCGCGAGTAGGCGAATCGGCGTGCCGACTTCGGCTTCGTATTCGGCGGTGCCAATGGAGACATAGCCGATAGCACCCGGGTTACCTGCGACAGTTTTAATGCCTTGTTGGTTATCGCCAATAATTACTTGCGCGCGGATTTGCTCATTCTTCAGACCGAAGAACTGCGTAAATAACTCCAGCGTTGAGCGTCCTTCGGCTTTATTGACCACGGTGATGGCTTGGTCGCGCCCGCCTAGTGTTTTCCAATTGGTGATCTTGCCAGTGTAGATCGCGATAATTTGCGCCTTGCTCAGCACCTTCACAGGATTGCTGGCATGGGTGATGACGGTGACGCCATCGCGCGCGATGAGGTGGGCTTTGATGTCGGCCTCCTCAGGCTTTAAGGCGCGCGAGACCATGCCGATGTCGGCGAGACCGGAGCGGGCATCGCTAATGCCGCGCGATGAACCGCCAGACTGCACATCAATACGCACGCCCGGATTAAGTGACTCAAAGCGGCGGCCAATCTCTAAGGCCAAGGGCGCGATGGTGCTGGAGCCGGTGAGCACGAGCTTGGTGTCGGCAGCAAAACTGCTGGTGCTAAGAGCCATCAAAGCGAGTGCGGCGAGGGTGCGCAAGTTCATCTGTCGCTCCAAAAGTTGATGCGCTTAAGCGTCATGTTTTGCTAGGCAATTAGCAGCAACTGGCGCCATCGTTACTGCCTGCATTTATCGTCGCGTCAAACGGCACGCTGCCGCCGCAATCGGTGAACAAACCATAGTGCGTGTTGAAATTGCCGATGAACTCGAAGTGCTCGCGAAAGCGCGTGTCGGCGAGCATGGCCCAGGTGTTGCCGCAGACCGGGAAGACTTTGCCGGCCTCGATGTAATGGTGTTTATCGAGCACAAAAGCATGGGCGTTATCGGGCACGCTGCCACGATAAATCACAGCCTGACCATAGTCTTCGCAAGCGGGTTCTAGGCCATCGAGCTTAAACAAGCGGTAAGTCGCCGAGAAGAAGCGCAGCGTGCCGGTCACGGCGGCAATGGCAGGGTCGGTAATCGCCAATGGCCGATCTTCGACCAAGCGTGGGTCGGCAAAGCCGTGGCGCTTAGACAGCGAGACGAAATCATTCCAATACAGCGCGCCACCGAGGCATTCACCATAGATGACGGGATCGGCGCGTACGGCCTCGGGCACTCGGCGATCGGCATAAACATCGCTGAAATAAAACTCGCCGCCGGGCTTGAGTAGGCGCTGAATTTCACGCAGTACGGCGTCTTTATCGGGCGAGAGATTGATCACGCAATTCGAGACGATGACATCGAAGCTGGCGTCTTCTAGGCCGAGCTCATCGAGTTTTTCAATATAGCCTTTGATAAAGCGGACATTGTCGAAGCCAAATTGTTCGGCATGCCAGGCGCGATGATTCTCTGCTACGGCCAGTTGCTCATCGGTCATATCGACGCCGATGACTTCACCGCTGGCACCGACCAATTGCGCCAGCGCATAGACATCGCGCCCAGTGCCGCTGCCAAGATCGAGCACGCGGCAGCCTTCGAGTAGGGGCGGGCAGACTAGGCCGCAGCCGTAATAGCGCGACAATACTTCGGGATGGATGTTGCTAAGCAAAGGCTTTAGCCAGTTCGGCATCGAGGAGAAATCGCAGCAGGCCGTGGTTTTTAAGTCGGCGCTGGATTGCAGCTGGCGGCCGTAATAATCCTGCACGCTATCGAGTGTGGCCTGATTTGTTGATGTGGTCATTTTGAGGCTCCTATTACTGGCATGTGTCATCGCGCGTGGTGAGACGGAAATCGGCGAAATAGGCATGGGCTTTTTCGCCGGTATTGTCGGTGTCTGAAGCCACGGCGAGCAGCGCGGGTTTTGCTGCTTGATCAGGGAAGTATTTTTGGATGTCCGCACTTAAATCGCGACGCACGCTGACCCATTGCCCAGCTTTCGCAGGACCGGAATTGACCACGATCATGCGGGTGAGATCGGTGTAGGCGTTAGCCATGGAGGTGCCGACGGGGTAGCGGTTATCCCAGACGTAGTTCAGCGCGCCGTCGGGCACTTGGCTGCCAAAAATGGCGCGGCCGAGCTTAAGTTTGGCGCGTGTAACAAAGCTCATTTTTTCTGCTGGGATGCTGAGTGCGACATAGACGCGGGCGGCGTAATCGTCACCCGCTTTGGTTTTCATATTGGCATTTTTCAATGGTGCATCGATGCGCCAACTCCAGCACAGCACCGGCGTTTTTGCCAGGTCAACGCTCACAGCTCGGCCCATGAGCGCCATGCTGTTATCGGCTGTGGCCTCGATGCCAGTGATGCCATCGACGGTGCTGACGCGATACTCGGTGGGCTTGAGTTTGCTGCTGATGAGTGCGCGCTGCCATGGTGCCGGTACGTTGGCGGCAGGTTCGGTAAAGCGGCTCAGCGCAATGGGATCGGCGCTGACTGAGGTGCTAATGAGTGCGCTGCTTATCACGGCAGTGAGTAGTAAAAATGAGTGTGTTTTCATGATGAGCTCGGCTTAGCGAATCATTGGCAAAGGCCAATGATCGGGCAGGTAAATAAGGTCTTCCGGTGTATCGATATCGTGGCTGAGCGCGCGGATTTGATAGTTCCAGCCCAGCGCATCAAGGCGCTCATAGGTGATTTTCGCCACCGCTTCTGTGCTCCACGGCAGCGCGCTAAACAAGCTGTTATGACTCTTGCGTAGACCGAGCAGAGTGTAGCCGCCGTCCTCACTGGGGTGGATGACAGCATCGTGTTCGGCGAGCGCTGCACTGGCCTCGCGCAACCAGTCGCTGCTGAGTTCAACGCAGTCAGTGCCGACCAAAATCACGGCTTGATGATCGGCTAAGGCAGTCTCGGCGGCTCGCTGCATGCGCGCGCCTAAATCGCCATCGCCCTGCGCTACGCAAGTGATGTTTTCAGGTAGGTTCTGAACTTGCCATGCGGCATCATCTGGTGCTGGATCGCTACATAAGATGATCTCGGCAAAGCCCGCTTCTTGCGCAAATTCGAGGGTGGTGGCGAGCATGCGCGCGGCTAAGTCGGCGGCGCCATGCTCGCCAAGTGCCGGACTCAGACGTGTTTTACAGCGGCCTGGTGTTGGCGCTTTGGCAAAAATAATTAAAGCGGTCATGCGTATTCCTGAGCAATAGTCTCGGCGGAAGCACCGCGCCAATAGCGCCAACGTAGCCGCCACATCAGCCAAATCGTTGGCCATAAACCGTCGCGCTGCCAGCGTCTACCCGATGTCGTTACGCGCTGACGCAGACACACCGGCGCGCTTAACTGGCGCAGCTGTTTGCTGAGCTCGACATCTTCCATGATGACTTGTTCAGGCACGCCACCGGCGGCGGTCAGTGCTGCTCGCGTCATAAATATGGCTTGATCGCCGGTGGCAATGCCGGTGAGGCGCGAGCGCCAATTCATCATGAAGGCGACCATGTTTAGGCCGCGCACGGTACCGGCAATTTGCACATCGAAACGGCCCCAGCAGGCGCTGCCTGTGGCGAGTGCTTGCTCGATTAAGCTCAGGGCACTGCTAGGTAGCACGGTGTCGGCGTGTAAAAACAGTAGGTTGTCATGTGTGGCAAGCGTTGAGCCGAGCGCGAGCTGATAACCCCGGCCACGCTGTGGGCAGCGCAGCACGGTAAAGCCGGCGCTTTCGAGATGTTCGGTAGTGGCATCTGTGCTTTGGCCATCGACAATGATTATCTCAGCATCGAGTTCGCGCAAATGCTTGAGGCGGCCAATCAGTTCATCGATTAGCTCGGCCTCATTGAGTACCGGCACGATAATTGAGATGCCAGCAGCATGGCGGCTTTCAGCGCTAACTGCTTGGTCTCTCGAGTTGCTTGTGGGCATTAATCACCACCTCGCATCCAGCGGTGATAGCGCTCAACCCAACGCAACACACCTTGTGGCGCATGCGCACGTTTCCACTCACCAGCGGCGTATTTATTTGCCTCAGCCCACGTTGGGTAGGTATGAATTGTGCCCAAAATCTTATTTAGCCCAAGACCATGCTTCATCGCCAATACATATTCGGCTAGCAAGTCACCGGCGTGCTCGCCAACAATGGTTACGCCCAAAATGGTGTCCTTGCCAGGCACCGTGAGTACTTTCACGAAACCATGCGCGGCGCTGTCGGCAATGGCGCGATCAAGATCATCAATGCCGTAGCGCGTAACTTCCACAGCGATGCCTTTTTCCTCGGCCTCTTGCTCGCTCAAGCCCACACGCGCCACTTCGGGATCAATAAACGTGGTCCACGGAATCACGCGGTAATCGACCTTAAAGCGCTTAAATTGGCCAAACAGTGCGTTGACGGCGGCATACCAGGCTTGGTGCGCGGCAACATGGGTGAATTGATAGGGCCCAGAAACATCACCGGCGGCATAAATATTGGGGTAGAGCGTTTCTAAATAGTCGTTGGTGGTGACCGTGCGTGCGGTGGGGATGCCCAGATCTTCAAGGCCATAGCCACTTAGGCGTGGTGAGCGGCCAACGGCGCAAATGATTTCATCGAAGCCGATGCGCTGCTCATTGCCCTCATGCTCAACAACTAAAGTATTGCCATCCTCTACGCGCAAGGCTTTGTGTTGTGTCAGCACGTTTACGCCATCGTGAACTAGGCTTTCTAGGGCGTAGGCAGAAACGTCGATATCTTCGCGAGCGAGTAGGCGATCGCCCATTTCCACTTGCGTCACATTGGCGCCGAGGCGGGCAAAGCTTTGTGCTAATTCGCAGCCAATCGGCCCGCCACCAAGCACAACCAAACGTGCTGGCACGTGATCGAGTTCGGCAAATTTAGCCCACAGTGTATCGCTGGTGACGCAGACATCGGCTAAGCCCGGCAGCGGTGGTACAAACGGTGCAGCACCGGCGGCAATAATGATGCTGCGCGCGGTCAGGCGCTCACTCTGGCCATCGGGTTGAGTGATTTCCACGGTCCATGGATCGATGAGTTTGGCGTAGCCTTGGCGGACATCGACACCGAGGTTGGTGTAGCGCTCAACGCTGTCATGCGGCTCGATGGCGGCGATGACAGCATGGATGCGGGCCATCACGGCACGAAAGCTAAAGCGCGCAGTGTGTGATTCCAGACCATAGTCTTCGCCATGGCGCATTTGCTTGGCGAGCTTGGCGCTGCGAATCAAGGCCTTGCTCGGCACACAGCCATAGTTCAGGCAGTCGCCGCCCATTTTATGTGCCTCGATCAAGGTCACTTTTGCCTTCACGGCGGCGGCGATATAGGCGCTGACCAAGCCAGCGGCACCGGCACCGATAACGATGAGGTTGCGATCGAAAGTCTTAGGTTTCTGCCAGCGTGCATAGACTTTACGGCGTTGCAGCCAGCTGGTGATGGCTTTGGCAATAAACGGAAAGATGGCGAGTAGGGCGAATGAGAGCAGCATCGCAGGTGAAATAATGCCCTTTAATGAATCTAGCTGCGCCAGCTGTGTGCCAGCATTTACATAGACCACGGTGCCGGCAAACATGCCGATCTGACTAACCCAGGCATAGGTCCAGACGCGAATTGGCGTGAGGCCCATGAGTAAGTTGACGAGAAAAAACGGGAACACGGGTGCTAGTCGTAGCGTGAATAAGTACAGCGCGCCATCGCGAGCGATACCGTCGTTGATGGGCTTGAGGCGGGCACTGAACTTTTCTTGCACGCTGTCGCGGAATAAATAGCGCGATAATAGGAAGGCTAGCGTCGCGCCAAGCGTGGAGGCAAAGGAGACCAAAATGGTGCCTTGCAAGAGGCCAAATAAAGCACCTGCGGCGAGCGTTAAAATAGCGGCGCCCGGCAGTGATAGAGCCGTGGCGACCACGTAGATGGCGAAGAAGCTACCAGCAAATAGCAGTGGTTGCTCAGCTTGCCATTGTGCCCACTGGGCTTGACCTTCGCGCAGGCCGTCAAGGCTAAGGACATTGAGCACGCCGGATTGTTGCAGGGTAACGATGGCCGTAATGACGACGGCGGCGATTAGCCATTTTTTCATAAAGCGATACTCGAAGCGGGCGAAGTGTTGAAAATAAACCGATAAAGCGAATCAGTGACCTTAGTCATGCAGCGCACCACCACAGCTGCTGCCTTGGCCGGCGGTACAGCCATAGCAATGATCTGCGATATGAATCGGATTATTGTCGTAATTGCTGTGGAGTAAATCGCGCAGATTGGGCGCGGCATTCTCTGTATCAGGCAGGCGCAAGCCTAGTTGCTGGTTAAAGTCGCAGTCATACAACGAGCCTTCGTAATCCACACTAATGGTGCTGCGGCACATCAGCTCGGCAAGGTTGCCGGCGGCATAATTAGCCTTGAGCAAATCCATATAGTCGTGAAACTGGCCTTTGGAAATTAGCATGCTGCCAAAGCGCTGAATGGGCATATTGGCAAGCGTAAACAACTGATTAAAGCGAATGCCAAAATGCGCCATCAGTTCGCGTTTGTAGTCGATCTCTAGCGCGTGTTGATCGGGTGGCAGGCTTGGGCCTTGCGGGTTGTAGACTAAGTTCAATGTGAGCTTTGGGTCGCTGCCGTAGCCCAGAGCATTGAGCTGCTGCAGGCCTTTAATGCTTTTATCGAAGACGCCGTCACCACGCTGTTTATCAACATTCTCTGCGCTATAGCAGGGCATTGAGGCCACTACGGTGACGTTATGTTCAGCAAGAAAAGCAGCGGTATCTTCATGGCCAGGTTCAAACAAAATCGTTAGATTGCAGCGATCTATCACTTGCACGCCCAACGCATGAGCTGCACGCACGACATCACGAAAGCGATGATGAATTTCTGGCGCGCCACCGGTTAAGTCGAGCTGGCGAATATTATGTCGCTTGAGAATCTCAGGGATGAGATCGATCATCTCATCGCTCATCATCTCGGTGCGCGTAGGGCCGGCGTTAACGTGGCAATGCAAACAGCGCTGGTTACACTTATAGCCAAGGTTGATTTGCAGCGTCTCAATGGCGCGACGGCGAATCGCGGGGAAGTCGGTGGCTTCAAGTAGTGGCAGCGTGGCTAGCATAGGAGTCTCTAGTCTTAATAGGTGTTGGTAATGAATAGACGCATGCTGCGGCCTGTTCGTTACAGGCGCAATTGCGCAGAGTGGGAATACTTATAAATCGGCTAAACGGTAGCGCTCGACAAAGCGTGTATCGATCCAACGTTTCAGCCACCAGAGCCAACGGCCGCTAAGCACTAGTGGCCCCCACGATAAAATCGCGTGCTCAGGGCCGGTGGCCAGTAAAAACAGCGAAACAGGCTTTGGCCGGTAGGGCAGCAATTGCCAGCGTGCTTGGCAGTGATGGTTTAGGGCATGCCGTAGATTTTTTGCCAATACAGGGCCGGCCATCACCGCGTGAACTCCTGCTCTTGTAATGGCAAGGTGTTCGGGCGCGCTGACATCGCCAATGGCAAATACGCTCGGGTGTGATTGGCTTTGCAGGGTGTCATTGATGGCGATAAAGCCATTTTTGCTGCGGCGCAAATCGCTTTCTGCGATCCATTCGGGGGCACTAGCTCCGGTGGCAACAATGACTAAATTAGCGGCCAACTCATGCCCAGAATCTAAGCTCACGCCGATGGGGCATAGCTGCGCGCGACCGCTGCGTATTTTTATCCCGCGTTTTTTCAACCAATACGCGGTGGTTCTTGCTACTCGGCGATGATGGCCGGGTAGCAATGTAGTGCCGCTGACTAAGCTCACTTCTGCGCCGCGATGAGCGTAGGCAAACGCCAGCTCGATGCCGCCTGCACCTGCGCCAACGACGACGACTTTGTTAGGGTATTTAGCTGTTAGCAGGCCATTTAATGGGCGCACCGACAACACCTTTGTTTCAGCACTAGCAATGCCTGAAAGCATGGCGGTAACGCTGCCGGTGTCTAGCGAGAGCAAGTCATAGTGCACGATTTTACCGCTGGCGAGCTGGCAGCATTGCCGTTCGGCATCAAGGCTAATGAGCGTATCGAGCACCACGGTAGCTCCGGCCGCTTTAGCATAGTCGGCCACGGCAATTTGGCATTGCTCCAAGCGCATATGGCCGGCGAGATAAGCGGGCAGCAGGCCTGAGTAAGTCAGCATGGGATCGGGCGTCACCAGCGTTACGCGTGCTGGGAAAGGATGCTGGCGCATAGCTTCAAGTACCGCCAAATGGCCGTGGCCGCCGCCAATCAGGACTAAGTGTTTTGGCTCGGGCGTGGTGTCTATAGTCAATGCTAAGTGACCTCACTGGATTGAGTTAATGCAGAATAGTGGCTTGACCTTAGCATGTCAGGGCATGGTAAAAGTTCAGCTCGTATTCATTTGTGAAAAGGCAGGGCAAGATGGCAAAGCCACGAATTGGCGTAATTGGCGGTAGTGGACTCTATCAAATGGCAGCCATCACCAATGTGCAAGAGCAAGTGGTGGAGACACCGTTTGGCATGCCATCGGATGTGATTGTCACTGGCGAGTTGAGTGGTGTACCGGTAGCGTTTTTAACCCGCCATGGCCGTGGTCACCGCTTTCTGCCCAGCGAAGTACCGTATCGCGCCAATATCTATGCACTGAAATCTTTGGGCGTGGATTATGTCATCGCGGTGTCGGCCGTGGGTTCGTTGCAAGAGCATATGAAACCGCTGGATATGGTGCTGCCGAGCCAGTTTATCGATCTCACCAAGCAGCGCGCGCAGAGCTTTTTCGGTCAAGGCGTCATTGCTCATGTCTCGCTAGCTGAGCCGGTGTGTTTGGCGCTGCAATCGGTATTAGCCGAAGCTGTGCGTGAGGTGAAGCCTGTCGATGTTGAGCTGCACGTTGGCGCGACTTATGTCTGCATTGAGGGCCCGCAGTTTTCTACGCAGGCCGAATCGCATTGGTATCGCTCCATGCAAGCCGACATTATCGGCATGACCAATATGCCGGAAGCACGCTTGGCACGTGAGGCCGAGATGGCCTATGCCACGCTGGCACTGGTCACCGATTTCGACTGCTGGCACCCGAAAGAAGCGCATGTGAGTGCCAATATGGCGATTATGAATTTGATGCGTAATGCCGAGCAGGCGCAGGCGGTGGTGGCAAAAGCTATTGAGCTGCTGGCGGCAAGCTGGCCAGCATCGATTGCGCATAACGCGCTCGATACTGGCTTGATTACTTCGCCTGCCGATATGGCTCCTGAGGTGCGCGAGCGCCTAGCCGCTTTAATTGCGCGCCGGCTTTAAATCGGCTTTAAGAGCATCAATTCGACTATCGCGGCCGCAAGACAGCCGGTAGTAGTTGTAGCGCACAGGGTTGGTTTTGTAATAGTTCTGGTGATAATCCTCGGCAGCATAAAACGTGCTGGCGGGGACGATTTTGGTGGCAATTTTAGCTTTAACGCGCTGCTGAAATGCCGCTAGGCTGCGTTTGGCAATGTTTAGTTGCTTCGCGTCTTGCGGGAAAATAGCTGGTGCATATTGCGAGCCACGATCGCAAAACTGACCGCCGTTATCTAGATAGTCGTGATGCGACCAGAAGTAGTTCACCAGTGTGTCGTAACTGACCACGGATGGGTCGTAGAAAACCTCCACAGCTTCGTAATGCCCGGTGCCACCAGCAGACACTTCCTGATAACTAGGGTTTTTCGATTTGCCACCGATATAGCCTGAGACAACTTCTGTCACGCCTTTCAGTTTTTCGTAGTCAGACTCGCTGCACCAAAAGCAGCCACCGGCAAAAATGGCGCTAGCCGTTTCAGGCTTTGCGCTAGCAGTTGTTGGTGCAGTGCTTGTTGAGCTGGTGCTGGTTGCGGCCAACGCTATTGCGGCAGTGCAAGCCAATGCCGCGCTTACTAAGCCGGCTTTTATCCAAGAGATTTTCATCATTAACCTCGCAGCGCAGGCAGTTCAGTGCCTTCATCGACAAAGGCCAGTGCTAAGCCATTATTGCAATAGCGCAAGCCGGTTGGCGCTGGGCCATCTTTAAACACATGACCTTGATGGCCGCCGCAACGGGCGCAATGATATTCCGTGCGCAACATGAATAAGCTGCGATCGTCTTTGGTGCCAACCGCTTTCGGGATGACATCGAAAAAGCTTGGCCAGCCGGTGCCGCTTTCAAACTTTTGAGCGCTTTTAAATAAAGGCTGATAGCAGGCCGCACAAACAAAAGTGCCGGGCTTTTTATTGGCATTTAAAGGGCTGGAGTTTGGTCGTTCAGTATTTTCTTCAAACAGCACTGCCCAGGCTTTCTCGCTGACTTTATCGCGCCAAAAGCTTGCCGGCTTCGCCAGAGTGCCGAATGCCTTGCTGTCATCGTGAAAAAATCCGCTGGCATGCGCTAATGGTTTCGAGGCCCAGGCGCCAGCAGCGACAATGGCCGTGCCTAAAAAGGTATTTTTTAATGCAGTGCGACGATTCATTAGAGTGCTCCTAAGGCAGCTATGTGTGGTGCCTGTGTTTTAGACACGAGCAAGGCCTTCAGCGTTACACTGTGGCCCTAAATTGAGAGGTTGCCAATGTCACAAGCAGGGTCAAAAGCCGCGCCGAGTGCAAAAATTTCAGCTGATCAGAGCGTGAAGGCCAGCGTTATGCCTGAGGCCGAAGGCGAATTTCAGCTGGTATCGCGCTATCAGCCGGCAGGCGATCAGCCAACGGCCATTGCTGGCTTGGTTGAAGGTTTGCGCGATGGCTTAAGCCATCAAACGCTGCTGGGTGTCACTGGCTCAGGCAAGACTTTCACCATGGCCAATGTCATTGCGCAGATGCAGCGACCAGCGATCATTATGGCGCCAAATAAAACCTTGGCGGCACAGCTATACGGTGAATTTAAAGAGTTTTTCCCGAACAACTCGGTGGAATACTTCGTGTCTTATTACGACTACTACCAGCCTGAGGCTTACGTACCGTCTTCAGATACCTTCATCGAGAAAGATGCGGCGATTAACGAGCATATCGAACAGATGCGGTTATCGGCGACTCGTGCATTATTGGAGCGTAGAGACTCCATCATTGTAGCCACGGTATCGGCGATTTACGGCTTGGGCGATCCACAGTCATATATGAAAATGCTGCTGCATATTGCTCGCGGTGATCGCATCGACCAACGTGGCATTTTGCGGCGTTTGGCTGAGTTGCAATACAAGCGCAATGATATCGAGTTTTTTCGCGGCTGTTATCGCGTACGCGGCGACATCATCGATGTGTATCCAGCTGAGTCTGATGCACAGGCAGTGCGCATTGAACTATTCGATGAAGAAGTGGAGTCGATTTACTGGTTCGACCCGCTAACCGGTGAAGCACGCCAGCGCGTTGCCCGCGTGACGATTTACCCAAAAACGCACTATGTGACGCCGCAGGAACGCATTCATGCGGCTATCGAGTCAGTTCAGATCGAGCTTAAAGAGCGAATTGAGTGGTATCGCGCCAATGACAAGCTGCTTGAAGCTCAGCGTATTGAGCAGCGCACAAAGTTTGATTTAGAGATGCTGCAACAGCTCGGTTATTGCCAAGGCATCGAAAACTATTCGCGTTATTTGTCAGGCCGTGAGCCGGGCTCAGCACCGCCCACATTGTTTGATTATGTGCCAGCTGAAGCGTTGTTATTTATTGATGAGTCGCACGTCACTGTGCCGCAAATTGGCGGCATGTATAACGGCGACCGTTCGCGTAAAGATAATCTAGTGACTTACGGTTTTCGTCTGCCATCGGCAATGGATAACCGGCCGATGAAGTTCACCGAATTCGAACGTATATCGCCGCAAACTATTTTTGTCTCGGCCACGCCTGGCGCATATGAGGCCGAGAAAGCTGAGGCGATCGTGGAGCAATTGGTACGCCCGACCGGCTTGGTTGATCCTGAAATTGAGATACGCCCAGCTAGTACACAGGTCGATGATCTGCTCTCGCAAATTCACACACGTGTTGCTGTTAATGAGCGGGTCTTGGTGACGACGCTAACTAAGCGCATGTCGGAAGATTTGAGCGAATATCTCAATGAGCATGGCGTGAAAGTGCGCTATCTGCATTCCGACATCGACACTGTTGAGCGCGTCGAAATCATTCGTGATTTACGTTTGGGCGTATTTGATGTGCTGGTTGGCATCAACTTATTGCGCGAAGGTTTGGACATGCCCGAAGTGTCCTTGGTGGCTATTTTAGACGCTGATAAAGAAGGCTTTTTGCGCTCCGAGCGAGCCTTGATTCAGACCATTGGCCGTGCTGCACGCCACTTAAATGGTAAGGCAATTTTATATGCCGATCGCATCACAGGCTCTATGGAACGCGCCATTGCCGAGACTGATCGACGCCGCGACAAGCAAATAGCATTTAACCTTGAGCATGGCATCACACCCAAAGGCGTAATGCGCCCAGTCAGTGATATTTTGGAAACTTATGCCGGGGCAGCAGCAGCGAATGGTGGCGGCAAGCGTAGTAAACGTGGCGGCGATCGCACGGGCAGCTTGGTGAATTTGCGCGATCCGAAGGCTATTGCCGCTGAAATTACCGTATTGGAGAAGGCCATGATGGCTAGTGCGCGTAATTTGGAGTTTGAGGAAGCTGGGCGCATCCGTGATCACATCTCACAGCTACGGTCTCAGTTGTTAGTGGCAGGGTAATGAGGTTTTTGCCGTATTTTTAGGCATTTACAGCGTGCAATGCACGAATGTTGTGCACATGTCACTAGGGTGGCTGTGCATTTGCTGAGCGAATGCTAACTTAGCCGACGAAAAACTGTACAAACAGGCTAAGTCATTGATTTTAATCGATGATAAGTATTCGTTGAAAAAAGCGCCAAACGGTCAGAGGCCGCTTGTAGTGCGGACCCCGGCCGTTATCCTCGGACTTGCCCACAAAGTTATCCACAGCAATTGGGGATAACCTGCGAGCAGACTGTTTTGCGGGATAAGTCCTTGATTATTGCGAAGCAGCGGGTGTTTTATCAGCACTAGGCAGGCCTACAAGTGACCAGCGGGCCAAACTCTTTTGCTTGAGCGAACCCAAGTACAACCAGCCATCGTATTCGCGCACGGTAGTAATCGGTGCGTAGCTATCGGAGCTGCTATTTTGCAGGTTAGCAACAACCTTGCCATCGCTATCT
>NZ_CEYEMI010000003.1:20231-92373 GCF_982810325.1 Paraperlucidibaca sp. | reverse complement strand
TCGCTATCTAGGCCAATAATCATGGCGCGATGAGCAATCGGCGCAGGTAAAACCTGCATGGCGCGGACTAGCATTTTGCGCACGTAGGGGTAGTCGGAAAATGCATCGAGCAGTGGGTTGCGCGGCGTGTAAAGCGCTACCCAAAAGCGGTCTGTGCCATTGAAGCTTAGGTTGTCGGGTAGGCCGGGAAGATTGTCGATAAAGACATCGTGTTGGCCGGCTTTGTCACCGCTCAAATAGACACGGCTGATTCGGTAAGCGCCGGTTTCATTGACCAGCACATAGTCTTCGTTAGGGCCGAGTGCGACGCCGTTGGCGAACTCTAGGCCATCGAGTAATACCGTGGTTTCGCCATTGGCGAAGTCGTAGCGTAGTAAGCGGCCATCGCCGGCATGTTCCATGATGGCGGTGCCATCTTCGCCATAGCCCCAGCGGCTAGAGGCGTCACTGAAGTAGGCGTAACGGCCAGCTTTATCGATGGCAACATCATCGACAAATTTGAAGGCTCGGTCGCCAGCTTTCGTGCTGAGCACTTTGATCTCGCCATCGTCGCTGACTGAAATGAGGCCGCGAATTGCATCGGCAACAATGAGGTGGCCATCGGGGTGGCGAGCTAGGCCGAGTGGTCGGCCGCCGGTGTTGGCAATGACTTTCAAGCTATTGCCATCGAGGCTGGTGCGAATGATGCGGCCATCGGCTAGGCCGGTGATGAGAAAGCCTTCGTCATCGAGAAGAAGCGCTTCTGGGCCACGAATGTCGAGGTCGCCGATGCGTTGAATATTGCGTAAATCATCGTTGCTTTTAAATACGCCAGATTTCTGCGAAGGCGCTTCGGGTGGCTGCCAACTGACGGGCTCAACGGTGGTGGGAGCTAGCGTTAGCCAGCCCAAAATAACGACCGGTACGGCCAGTAAAAAGGGGCGAGCGCTCATGAGGCTTCCTTATTTTTATATCGCACTACATTAGTGGCAAATTATTTTTTTGAAATGACACGCTGCTGGAGGTTACCAGCAGCAGCGCACTTGTTTAGCTTAATTTACTAACCAAACGCAAGGGCAGGTGTTGCATAAGAAAGCCCATGGCCGCCCATGGCCAGGCTGGAACTGAGCAATTTCCAGGCTCGCGGTTGATGGCTTTCACCAAGGCGCGGGCACCAACTTCGGCGCTAACCTCAAAGGGCAGTTTGCCCGCACCATCATTGAGTTCGGTACGAATATAGCCGGGGAATACCGTAGTCACCTTTATCGGCGTATCGAGTAGTTCTGCGCGGATGCCTTCGCTTAAATGTGCAAGGCCGGCTTTACTAGCGGCATAAGTAGTGAGGTGTTTTGGCAGGCCTCGGCGTGCACTCATCGATGAGATGGTGACGAGATGGCCCGCATTTTGCCGACGAAAGATGCCAACAGCAGCTTCACATTGCGCCAAGGCGGCAACGAAATTGGTTTCGGCGGTGGCGCGGTTAATGGCGAAATGACCTTTGCCAATGCGCCGGCCATTGCCAATGCCGGCATTGACGATGACGCGATCGATTTGGCCAAACTCGCTGGCGAAATCTTCAAACACATCAAACACGCTATCGTAGTCATTCACATCTAAGGCGCGGATGCTGACTTTTACGCCATGGGCTTGCGTGAGCTCATCACGTAAGGAGGCCAAGCGCTCCAAGCGACGTGCGCAGAGAGCAAGGTCACAGCCTTGTGCAGCAAATTCACGAGCCATGCCAGCGCCAATACCAGAGCTGGCGCCGGTGATTAAAATTGTTTTACGCATAATAAGTTCCTAAATTATCGGTAAGTCAGTAGCTCGCGATGGCGGCCAGTGAAGTGTCCGTGTTCATTGAGACTGATGAGTTGGCGAGTGCCGCGGCCTTGGCTGAGTTGCGTGAGACCGCCGTTGGCCAGCGTCCAGTTCACTTTTAGCGCGGCTGAATCGCTGAGCTCTAACAGTGCTTGTGCAACTACCGAGATACAGCCGCCAGAGGTAAAGACCCAGGCGCTGTCACCGCTGCCGAGCTTGCTAAAGACTTCTGCCACAGTGTCATTGCAGCGAGCTTGAAAGGTGCTCCACGATTCATCGTAATCGCTGTCATATTGGCCATCGACCCAACGCAACAGGGCATTGCGAAATAATGCTGCGAAGCTTTTGTGCGGGTTTTCATAGCTCGCGAGCAGCTTGGTGAAGTCGGAGCGATCGGCAAAGCGCGGCTCGAAGCGCTCAAGCACTTGTTCGTGATTAAACTCGTTAAAGCCATCTAGGCAAATAAGCTCAGCTTTTAAACCAGCCGCATTGAGGCAGGCTTCAGCAGTTTGTTTATGCCTTAGCATGCCGCCAATAAATACATGAGTCGGGGCTTCCTCGCGCTCTGCAAAGGCCTGACCTAAGCGCTCGCCTTGGCTGTAGCCTAATGTTGATAACTGGTCGTAATTGGCGGCGCCGAATGAAGCTTGGCCGTGACGAATTAAGGTGAGTGCCGGCATTAGTGGCCATCCTCGCGAATGACTTGGCGGCAGCGCTGCCAGATTGCCCAGTTAACTAACCAGAAGCTTTTGAAGGCGGGGTTATCGGTTTGCTTGTGGTAATAGCGGTAGTAGATTTGCTGCAAAATCGCGGCAACGCGGAACAGACCAAAGACTTCGTAAAACGCCCAATGTTCAATGCTAATACCAGTTTTTTCTTGGTAGTAAGCCACCACCTCACGGCGAGTGAGCATGCCATCGAGATGGGTTGGTTGGCGTCGAGTTTTGCGCAAAATGCCGCCATCAGTGGGCTCAATCCAATACGCTAAAACGTTGCCAAGCTCGATCAATGGATCGCCTAGCGTGGCCATTTCCCAATCTAAGACACCGATAACTTGCGTTGGGTTGGAAGGGTCGAGCACGACGTTATCGAAGCGCCAGTCGTTATGTACGATGCAGGTTTTGACGTCAGCTGGCGTGTGTTTTTTCAGCCATGCGCGAATGGCTTTGTAGCGAGGCACATTCCAAGTTTGTGCTTTTTCGTAGCGGTCGCACCAGCCATCGACTTGGCGCTTGCAATAGCCATCGCCTTTGCCGAGTTGCTCAAGGCCAACAGCACGATAATCGACTTCATGCAGTGCAATCAGCTGGTCTAAGGTGTTGGTGCAAAGCTCGCGTACTTGCTCGCGACTGAGGCTTAATTCTTTCGGTAAGTTTGCGCGCGGGATAATGCCTTCGATGCGATGCATGACGTAAAAATCGCAGCCAATGATTTCGGCGTCTTGGCAGAGCGCCACCATTTTCGCCACCACCGGATAGGCATCAGCCAAAGCTGCCTGCACACGATATTCACGCACCATGTCATGCGCCGATTTCGCTTTTGTGCCCGCTGGTGGGCGGCGTAAAATCAAATCGTGATTGGCGTATTGCAGGCGATAAGTCCAGTTTGAGGCGCCGCCGCTGTACTGCGTAACCTCGGGCAGACCTGCGCTCAAGTCATTTAAATGCTCGCGTAGCCAGCGATCGATTGCCGCTGTGTCTAAGTCTTCACCGGCGCGAATGGCGCCGCCTACATCAATCAATGCCATTTTTATATCTCGTGGTTTAGCGCTTATTTCGCGGCTTCATGCGCTGAATGCTGCGCTGGAAAACATAGCGATACATGCCTTGTGGCAGATAGCGCTTCAGTAGCCATAAACGCTCGCCAGACTCATGCGGCAGGATGTGTTGCTGGCCTTTTTTTACGCCGGCGATGATGCGCTCGGCCACTTCATCGGCACTGAGTTTGCCGCTGGCCAAAAGCTTATTCATCATTTTTTTCAGACCAGGATCTGTCGAACGCATAGTGTCTTCAAGGTTGGTCGGGAAAAATGACGGGCACACCACGCTAACTCCAATGCCAGCGTCCATCAGCTCATGGGTGAGGGTGCCGGAGAGCGCAACTACGGCAGCCTTAGTGACGTTGTATGAGGCCATGCGTGGCACATCCAAGAGGCCTGCCATGGAGGCGATATTAACAATGTGACCACTGCCTTGGCGTTTAAAGCCTGGCGTGAAAATCTTGCAGCCACGCACCACGCCGAGCAGATTGATATTCACAATCCATTCCCAGTCGCTCAGCGACACATCTTCAATGGCACCAGCCTGAGCTACGCCGGCGTTGTTATAGAGCACGTCGATGCCTTGCCAATCGGCCTCCAGTGCATCGGCAACAGCTTGTAGCTCAGCCTCACAGGTTACGTCGGCATGAAAATAACGCGGGACAAAACGTGCAGCGGTGCCTGCCTGCTTTGCCAGCTCACTGAGCTCTTTTAAGGTTTCAGCACCACGACCATCATGCACATCGGCAATGGCCACAGCCCAGCCGGCGCGGGCGTATTGAATTGCCAAGGCTCGGCCTAAGCCGCTAGCGCCGCCGGTAATAAACACACGTTGTACATCGCTCATAGGGGTGACTGCTCGGTCAAGTTATTCTGGAGTCTAGCGGCTAAACCACAAGACGTAACATCTATGGATGAAAATTAGCCTTTGAAGTCGCGTTTGGCGATTTCGATTTTCGCAATCACGCCTTTATGGACTTCATCAGGGCCATCGGCCAAGCGCAAGCTGCGCGCTTGCGCAAAAAACGCCGTTAGTGGTGTGTCGCGGGAGACGCCAGCACCACCGTGGATTTGAATCGCCATGTCGACCACTTGCTGCAAGACATTGGGCGCTACCACTTTGATGGCCGAGATTTCAGTCATCGCCGCAAAGGTGCCGACGGCGTCCATTTTCCAAGCTGCGTAGAGCGTCAGTAGGCGGGCTTGATCGATGGCAATGCGTGCCTCGGCAATACGCTCGCGGTTGCCACCCAAGTTCAGCAGCGGCTTACCAAATGCCGTGCGCGATAAACCGCGATCGATCATCAACTCAAGGGCTTTTTCGGCGGCGCCAATGCAGCGCATGCAATGGTGAATGCGGCCTGGGCCTAAGCGACCTTGCGCGATGGAGAAACCTTGGCCGGGGCCGCCAATAAAGTTCGCCACAGGCACGCGCACATTGGTGAATGTGACCTCGCCATGACCATGCGGCGCGTCGAAATCGCCGAACACCGGCAGCATGCGCTCGATTTCAACGCCGGGCGTGTCTAGCGGCACTAAGACCATGGAGTGCTGACCGTGACGGCTGGCCTCCGCGTTCGGTGTATGTGCCATGAAAATAGCAATTTTGCAGTGCGGATCGCCAATGCCGCTAGACCACCATTTGCGGCCATTGAGCACAATTTCATCGCCTTCTACAATGGCAGTGGCCTGCATATTGGTGGCATCGCTAGAGGCGACTTCCGGTTCGGTCATGCAAAAAACCGAGCGAATTTCACCGGCGAGCAGGGGCGTTAGCCATTGGGCTTTTTGCGCCTCGTTGCCATAGCGCCAGAGCACTTCCATATTGCCGGTGTCGGGTGCGTTGCAGTTAAACACCGTTGGCGCGATGAGGCTGCGGCCGGTTTGCTCGGCAATATGCGCGTATTCAGCAATGCTCAAGCCGGCGCCCAGTTCGGCATCGGGCATCCACAAGTTCCATAAGCCCTGTGCTTTGGCCTTAGCTTTTAGCGTTTCTAATATCGGTGGGTGTTGCCAGTTACGCCAGTTGCCATCTGGATTTAGAGTCTGCACGTCGCGCCAAAACTCAGCCTCGATGGGCTCGATGTGTTCGCACATAAAGGTTTTTACGCGGGCCAAATAGTCCTGACCGCGTTCGCTGAGTTCAAAATGCATACGTCACCTCCGTTTTCGATGCATTGATGCTAGACCACGGCATATAATGCATCGAGTGAATATTTGTCATAGTGAGTCATGAATAATATGAATGATCTGCGCCAGATCGATTTGAATCTCTATCGCGTCTTTGCCGTTGTTTATCGCGAGCGCAGTCTTACGCGCGCGGCTGAGATACTGTGCCTGAGTCAGTCGGCAGTGAGCCATGCCATTGGTCGGTTACGCCAGTCTTTGGATGACCCCTTGTTTGTGCGCGAAGGGCAGGGCGTGATGCCAACGGTGGTGGCCGATAAGCTTTGGCCAGATATTGATGCTGCGCTGAATTTGTTGCGCCTAGCCGCTGCGCGTAGCCATGATTTTGATCCGCAGCGCGATATTACCCAAGTCACTATCGCCATGAATGATGAGCTGGAGCCTAGCTTGCTGCCGCCCTTGGTCGCGCATTTGCGTGAGCAGTTTTTGCACGCGCCGGATTCAAACGCCACGCTTTCAAATACGACAGCGGTGCCAATTTCCAGCGTGCGCTTGGACCGCAGCAACCTACGCGCCGACTTAGCTGCAAGGCGTTTAGATATCGCCATCGATGTCGCGCAACAAGTATCGCCAGATATTGCTCATGCCGCCTTAGCTAGCGATGACTTCGTGGTGGTCGCGCGCCAGCCCATGAAGCTCACGCGCGAGCGTTATTTTGCTGCTCAACATGTCATTGTTTCGTCGCGCCGAACTGGTCGTGCCGTGGAAGATATGGCCATGGCCAAACTCGGTTTTGAGCGCCAAGTGGTGCTGCGCTGCCAGCATTATGAGGCGGCCTGCAAAGTGGTTGCCGCCAGTGATTGCTTGTTGACGATGCCACGCCGACAAGTACGTCTGAGCTCAGGCCTTGCCGTGATGGCGATGCCCTTGGCGCTGCCTGATTTAGAGTTGCATGCTTATTGGCATCGTCAACGCGAAACCGAGCCGGCGTTAATTTGGCTACGTGAGCAGCTGTTTCAAGCGCTACAGACGTAATAACGCTTAATGCGGTGCGTGTGTTTCGTCGTCACACCATCGCGAGTGCAAAGCCGACCCCAGTGCTCAGCAACACCACCAGCCACGCTGGCCATTTTGCCCACTGCAGAGCAGTGCTGGCAGCAATTGTTAGTGCCACGCCACGCCAATCTGTCCACGCATGCGGAACTATGCTCACCAGCCAGGTTGCCAGCAGCAAACCCACTACTGCTGCATTGAGGCCAATAACTGCCGCACGTACTCGCAAATGGCGTTGCCAATGCGCCCAAAACGGCAGCAGACCGATGACCAAAAGTAGCCCTGGCAGAAACACTGCGATGAGCATAATGCTTGCGCCAAGCAGAGGCGAAGCCAGTGCCGGCACGCTAGCGCCCAAATAAGCCGCAAGCGTAAACAGTGGCCCTGGCACTGCCTGCGCCAAGCCATAACCGGTGTAGAAAGTGTCGGCACTCAGCCATCCAGGCGTGACCAGCTCGGCCTGCAGTAATGGCAGCACGACATGGCCACCGCCAAAAACCAAGGCGCCAGCGCGATAGAAGCTATCGGTCAGCGCCAGCCACGGCGAGAGCGTGCTTAGTAGCGGTAAGACAAAGAGTAAAGACAAAGCTAAGCACAACAGCAGTATGCCAATTGGGAAGCTTGGTGCGCGCAGGGCCGCTGTTTGCGTGTCGGTGCTTGTAGGGCGAAAGCTTATTGCGCCAATAAGTCCTGCCAAGACCAGTACAAGAACGGTGGCTTGTGCCGAGCTAAACACGCACAAAACAGCGGCGGCCAAGAGCATGACAATGAGTCGTCCGCCGCCTGCGCTATGCTGCTTTGCCATCGCCCAAATGGCTTGCGCGACGACAGCTACAGCCACCGCCAATAAGCCTTGCAAGATGCCCGTGGGCAAGCCCTGTGTTGCCAAAACACCCACTGCTGCGAGCGTCAACAGCAGTGCCGAGGGCAGCGTGAAACCCAGCCATGCCGCAAGTGCGCCGCGCCAGCCGCCGGCGTGATAGCCCAGCGCAAAGCCGACCTGGCTGCTGGATGGTCCTGGCAAAAATTGGCACATGGCTACCAGCTCGCTGTACTGTGCTTCGGATATCCAGTGGCGTTTGGCCACGAAGGCCTCGCGAAAATAGGCGAGATGCGCAATCGGGCCGCCAAAGGCGGTGAAGCCAAGCTGGAGAAAGCACAGAAAGATTTGTGCTGTGCTAATAGTACTTAGTGGCTGCACTATTTTGCGGCCTTCAGCACGACGAGTATTGGGCTTTGTCATTGTATTTTGGCTTGCGTCTAGCATTGGGCAAAGGGTATACGAGGTAGGTCTTTTTAGCGCAATTAGTGTGAGGAATGTGTGAACAATCGATTACAGGCACCGAAGCCCGGGCTGCATGAATATTCAGTGGTTTTTACCGATCGCGCCCTCAACCATATGTCACCTGAGTTTCAGGCCTGCATGCGCGATATTTCTGACATGCTCAAACGTGTCTATAGCGCTGATTCAGCAGTAATTATACCTGGCGGTGGCAGCGTTGGTATGGAAGCTGTGGCTCGCCAATTTGCCAATGACGTGCACTGTTTAATTATTCGCAATGGCTGGTTTAGCTTTCGCTGGACGCAAATTTTAGAGACTGGACGCATTGCCGCAAGCACAACGGTGTTGTCGGCCAGCACTGGCTCAGATGAGCATCAAGCGGCATTTTCACCTGCGCCAATCGAGGATGTGGTCGCCGCCATCCAAGCAGAAAAACCCGCCGTGGTGTTTGCGCCGCACGTTGAAACCGCCTCTGGCATCGTCTTGCCAAATGATTATATTCGCGCTGTCGCCGAGGCCGTGCATGCCTATGGCGGGTTGTTTGTGCTCGATTGTGTGGCCTCAGGCACGCTCTGGGTCAATATGCGTGAGCTCGGCGTCGATGTACTGATTAGCGCACCGCAAAAGGGCTGGTCAGCCACACCATGCGCGGCACTGATTATGCTCAGTGAGCGCGCCTTGCTGCGCTTGAACGAAACGCAGAGCACATCCTTTGCTCTCGATTTGAAGAAGTGGCATCAGATCATGCTGGCCTATGAAAATGGCGGTCATGCCTACCACGCGACCATGCCCACCGATGCGCTGATCTATTTGCGCGATGCCATGCGCGAGACTGAAACTGCTGGTTTCGATGCCATGTGCCAAGCACAAGTGACGCTAGGCCGTGAAGTTCGTTCCTTACTCGCCGAGCATAGCTTTCGCAGTGTCGCTGCTGTCGGCTTTGAAGCTCCGGGCGTGGTGGTTTGCTATACCGATGATGACGCTATTCACACCGGTAAGCGTTTCATTGAGCTAGGCCTGCAATGTGCGGCTGGTGTGCCACTGCAATGTAATGAGCCTGCTGGCTTCAAGACTTTCCGACTCGGGCTTTTTGGTCTCGATAAGCTACAAAATATTGAACGCACAGTGGCGCGCTTACGCACGGCACTTGAGGCGTTATAGGAGTTTGTATGTCGTTTGATGTGGATTTATTTGTCATTGGCGCCGGCTCCGGCGGTGTTCGTGCCGCGCGTTTCGCCGCAGGCTTTGGTGCTCGTGTAGCCGTTGCGGAGAGCCGCTATTTGGGTGGCACCTGCGTAAACGTCGGTTGCGTGCCGAAGAAGCTTTTGGTCTATGGCGCAAGCTATCAAGACAGCTTGGCGCATGCGGCCGACTTCGGCTGGCAGGTCGGCAAATCGGTGTTTGATTGGTCAACATTAATTGCCAATAAAAACACCGAAATCAGCCGTCTCAATGGCATCTATAAAAATCTACTGAGCAATAGCGGCGTGACTTTGCACGAAGGTCATGCGCGTTTACTTGATGCTAATACCGTCGAGATTAATGGCCAGAAAATTAGCGCAGCGCATATTTTGATTGCCACTGGTGGCTGGCCATCGGTGCCAAAATTTCCAGGAAGCGAGCTGGCCATTACCTCAAATGACGCCTTCTTTTTAGAGCAGCTGCCTAAGCGTGTTTTGGTGATTGGCGGCGGCTATATTGCGGTGGAGTTCGCCTCGATTTTTCAGGGCTTAGGTGCCGAGACTTCGCTGCTATATCGCGGCGATTTATTCCTGCGTGGATTTGATCAGAGTGTGCGAGAGCATGTGCGTGATCAGCTTGAAGTCAGTGGCTTAGACCTGCAGTTCAAAACCGACATTGAGTCTTTAGCTAAGACCGATGATGGTCGCATTAAAGCCAGCTTAAAAGATGGCCGCGAGCTCATTGTCGACTGCGTGTTTTACGGCACTGGCCGTCGCCCCATGCTCGATAACTTAGGCTTGGAAAACACCGGCGTGCGCTTGACCAAGCAAGGTTATATCGCTGTCGATGAGCACTATGTCACGGCCGAGGCGAGTATCTCTGCAATCGGCGATGTTATTGGCGATGATTTTGGTGGTGAGGCAGCCACTGCGCGCCTGCAACTGACACCGGTAGCTCTAGCTGAAGGCATGGCAGTAGCACGGCGTTTATTTAAGCCTGATGAGTATCGTGCGGTAAATTATCAGCTCATTCCAACGGCGGTATTTTGCTTGCCGAATATCGGCACTGTGGGCATTAGTGAGGAAGATGCGGTAGCGAACGGTCATCGCGTCAATATTTATGAGTCACGCTTTAAGCCGATGAAGCTGTCGTTATCGGGCAGTCAGGAGCGCTCATTAATGAAGCTGATTGTCGATGCCGACAGTGATGTTGTGCTCGGCTGCCATGTGGTTGGGCCCGATGCCGGCGAGCTGGTGCAGGGCATTGCCGTGGCAATGAAAGCTGGTGCCACCAAAGCGATTTTTGATGACACCATCGGCATTCATCCGACTTCAGCAGAAGAGCTGGTCACGCTACGTTCGGTGACCCGCACTGTGGGCTAGGGCTATTAATAACACTGGCGCATCGACTAAAAATCTTCGATGCGCCAGTGTTGTTAGTTTTAGCGTTTAGCCGCTTTCTTCACACGTCGAGCCGTGGTTATTTCATCCCAATAATAAGCACTAAACGCCTTCAAAATGCCCATCTTGGTGTCAGCAGGTTTGCCATCGGCAAGACGGAAAATCTGCTGGTAATACCAGGCTTGACCACCGAGCACATTGAGCAGCTTCAACGGCAGCACGCTACTGGTCGGCGAAAACAAGCCACTATCGGCAAGCTTCAACTGATGCTCGAAATTCACCGCGCGCGTGATGCGACCGCTAAGTAAATCATTTGGTGTATCTGGGTGGCTGCACAGAGGGCGACCCAAACCGATGACATCGCAAACTCCTTCTTGCAGCGCCTCTTCCATGACTTCTACGCTACGAAAACCGCCAGTGACCATCAAAGGCATAGTGGCGATTTTGCGGATGGCGCGCGCGTAATTTAAGAAATAGGCCTCACGCTGTTTAGTAGACTCACGTTGCGGCGCTTCGCTGACAGCGGTGTCAGCACTGCCAGTGTGGCCGAGTAATTTTGGTTGCTCATAGGTGCCGCCAGAGATTTCTAATAAATCCACGGTCTCGGCATTGAGCATTTTCACTACGACCAAGCAGTCTTCGTGGCTAAAACCACCTTTGCGGAAATCATCAGAGTTGAGCTTCACCGCAATTGGGAAATCTGCACCAACGGCTTTGCGTGTGGCGCGAATGGCCTCAATCAAGAAGCGTGCGCGATTTTCCAGCGAGCCGCCCCATTGGTCTTTGCGCTGGTTGGTGATCGGCGACAAAAATGAGGACAGTAAATAGCCATGCGCCGAGTGGATTTGCACGCCAGTAAAGCCAGCGTCTTTGGCAATGCGTGCGACACGGGCGAAGCGCCCAATAAAGTCGAAAATCTCAGCTTCTGTTAAGGCGCGTGGTGCGCCGTAATTGCCCAGTAGCTTCAGCTGCACGGGTGAGGGCGCCATCGGCTCACTGGTGACATAACGTGGTGATTGGCGGCCAGCATGAGAAATTTGCATCCATAGCTGATTGCCATTAGCGGTGCCAGCAGCGGCCCAGGCTTTTAGCTGTGCCATGCCCTCGGCATCGCCATGTTCAGGCGCGGGGTCGATGGCGACGTTGCCGGGGCGTTCCAATACGCGACGGTCGATTTGCACATTACCGGTGAGCAGCAAGCCTGCACCGCCATCACTCCAGCGCTTGTAGAGTGTGGCGTGGCGAGCGGTGGCATGCAGATAATCATCGGCTACACCTTCGGTCATCGCGGCTTTGCAGAGACGGTTTGGCAGCGTGACGCCACAAGGAAGGGTGAAGGGTTGGTTAATTAAGTTGCTCATATGAGTCTCCTTTAGCCTATCCATAGCAATGATAATGACAGCGCACCGGCGTAAAATACCGCCACGGAAAGTGCGCCAGCGAGTTGTGAAAGCCACGGCCGGTTGCGCTGGATTTGCCACATCCATAACGCGCCGGCGCCAAGCAGCATTTCAGGAATTAAGGGGTAGAGCGCAAAACCCTCAAATTGACGGACATCGAGCGCGTGCCATAGCTCCATGGGGCGCGCGGCCCATTCCCAAGTAGTGAAAGCAATTAGCGCCATGATGGCGGCATTAAACAGTGGAAAGCGTGCGTAGGCGTTGATCCAGCACAGCGGCCACAGCAGCATCAGCCACATACCCAAAAAGTAGATAGGCACCGCGCCGCCCAAGCGCGGCGCGCCATGATCGGGGAAATGCAGCGTGCCCATTTTCTGCACCAACATCCAGTCAGCACAGGGCAGAGCCATTGATAGCGGCAGCAAAAACCACCACAGCGCCACCCAGTCGCGATGTTTACGCAGCAGGCCGACCAACGGCAGTGCGACAACATAGCCAGCGACTAAATACATCAGTAAATCGCCCAGATTTAAGCTGACTAAGCTGGGTTTGAGCGCGAGCGGAATGGCAATAGCAAAAAAGGCCAAATGAAACAGTAGAGCATCACGGATGCGTGGAGCGAATAGCGCCATGGTTAATATCCTTTCAGATTTGGTTTTGGTTTTTGTTGGTTTTTTTTGGGGTTGAGCGTGGTGTCGGCGAGCAGGTCAGCCATACCTTCACTAAGACGAATGCGTGGTGCATAGCCAAGTAAGCGTTGTGCTTTGGCGATGGAGTAGCGATTTTTTCGCAGTAGGAATTTCATCGCCTCAGGGCTGGCGGGCGGTTTTTTGCCGAGCGCACGATAGGCTGGGCCTAGCGCCGAGAGTAAAGCCTTGAGCACCCAAGTTGGCGCTGTTGGTAAGCGTGTGCCAGCAATCAGTGCATGGGTTTTGAAAAACACGCGTGATGGTGTGGCGAGGCCATCGGTAATGGTGAAAGCTTCACCGCAAGCGTCATGCTGAATGGCGAGCAAAACACCATCGATAAGATTTTCGACATGGACATGATTGATCACACCACGGCCATTATCGGGCAGCATAAATACGCCTTGTCTGAGCAGTTCGATGGGGCGAATAACCCACGGTACGCTACCTGGGCCATAGACATCGCCAGGTCTAATAACGATGACGCCAAAGCCATGCTCAGGGTCATTAAAGCTCATTGCCACGCGCTCACTGGCGAGTTTGCTGTCGTTATAGACATTACCTTGGCCATCGAGCGGGCCGTCTTCGCTAATCTCAGGCAGATAGTCAAAGCCAAAAACCATCACCGATGAGAGGTGCACAACACGCTTAACGCCGATGGTACGTGCAACTTCACAGACCGTGCGTGTGCCCTCAACATTGACGCACTCATAGTCTTCGCGGGCACCATCCTCTTCAACAATGGCGGCGGTGTGAAAAACGACGTCGGCATTACTGGAAGCGCTGCTCACGGCATCGACATCGTTGATATCGCCCACTACCACACGAATGCCTAAGGCTCTGGCGCGTGCAGCCGCTGGCTCAGAGATATCCATGCCTTGAACTTGCCAGCCTAGGCTGAGTGCGCGTTTGGCCATGGCGAGGCCAATAAAGCCACCGATGCCGGTGATGCAAAGAGTTGTCATACGGAGTTCTCAGGTGAGGGCAGATGATGGCTGCCATGCATTAAAGCGGTTAAAAAATAAATAATTTCATTGCTCAATTCAGCCACGCTTGGTGGCTCGACGATTGTTAACCAGTCCGCCATTAGCTCATTCATGCCGCCGACAATAGCAATGCTGGTGAGGTGATAGTCGCGGTCAGGCAAGTCACCTTGCGCTGCGAGCTGCTTCATATACAGCGCGATTAGTTTTGCCATGTCGTGAATGGCTGCGCGGCGTAGACGCTCCATCTCTGGGCTAACACCAACGACTTCCAGCACGCCGATGCGGGCGCGCCGATTATCTGCGAGGTAATGTTCGACTAATGCGCGAACCGCTAGCGGTAACTGCTCGGCAATATTTGCTTGCGGCTGTGATAAGGCGCTGAGTAGCGCACCACCTAAGTCTTGCATGAGCTTGGCGTAGAGTGCTTGCAGCAAACCTTCGCGGCTGCCAAAAAGCTGATAGAAGTGCCGTGCGGTGACTTTTGCCTCGGCACAGAGCTGTTCAATCGGGGTGCGCGCATAGCCTTGTTCGGCAAATAGCGTGAGCGCAGTGTCGAGCAGGCGCTGGCGACGCTCGGCCTCGCGCTCTTCGGCACTAGCTCCGCGATAAGCACGTGTGGCAACAGGGCGTTGGCTGCTCTCAGTTGCTACTGCCGCGCAGGCCTTTTTAGCACGCGAAGATGGTTTCTCCGTTGTGTTGGCTGCTGCGTTGCTAATGATTTTATGCGTTGTCGCCATGGCTTTTGTTGTTTTGACAAGATATCTTGTCCGAAATATAGTGGCATCGAAATCAATAAGCAAATCCCTTGAGGGCAGCGCAATGAAAATAATGACGGACATCAAACATTTCGATGGTAGCCGAAGGGCTTTGCAGCCAATGACGCGCGTTGGCGATACACGGGCGGCGGCAGGAGATTTTCGTCGCGATATGCTGACGAAGCCGAAAGCGCGCTATTACGAGTCGTTCGAGCTTGTTCGTGTGCCGTATCCGGCCAAATTTGCCTACCTCAATGCGTTTACAATGCCGACGCCATTTGTGCATTTGTGCAATCGCTTATTCGTTATTCAATTCGATAGCGCCGAGGGCCTGAAGACTCTGTTGGTTAGCCCATCAGATTGGGAGTATCAGCGCGAGACGCCATTTTTTGCACAACTCGACGCCAAGGCCGGAGCGTTCACCGGTGTCATGGATAGCCTGATTGTGCGCACCACCAATACCGTACTTGGTGTGCTCGCAAATATCGGTTTAAAGCCGGAAGACGTCGACTACATCACCTATGACCACCTGCATACGCAGAATGTTACGCGTTGGCTAGGCAGTGCTGAGCGCCCAGGTTTATTGCCTAATGCCAAGTTGCTCATCATGCGTGAAGAGTGGGAAAGCGCTAAAGGCCTGTTGCCTTGGCATAACCAATGGTATTGCCCTGGTGGCATCGCCGATGTGCCAGAAGATAAAGTTATTTTGCTTGATGAAAGCACTTATTTGGGTGATGGCTCAGTGGCACTGATAAAAACCAAAGGCCACACTGAAGGTAATCATTCCATCGTTGCGCACACCGATGGCGGCTTGTTTGTTACCAGCGAAAACGGCGTTAGTCTCGATGCTTATGAGCCGAAGTTGTCGCGTATTCCAGGCTTGGCGGCATACGCCAAGCAGACGGGGGCGGAAATCATCATTAATGGTAATACCCAGGAATATGCGGTCGATCAGTACATTTCGATGGTGGCGGAAAAAACGATAGCAGGCCCCAGTATTCACGACCGACGCTTTCCGAATATGGCGCCATCGTCTGAGGCTAGTGGCTTTTGGTTATGCCCCGGCACGACACCAACGATCACCGTGGGCGATCTGAAGTATGGTTGCCTGACTAATTCTGCGGACATCAGCGCTCTTAAAACTACAGCTAAAACACGGCAATCAACATCCTCCAAGCAGGTGACGAAATGAACGTCGTCGTTACCGGTGCAGCATCGGGTATTGGCTTTGCGCTAGCGCGGAGACTGCTTGGCCAAGGCCATCAAGTCTGTGCCTGTGACATCAATCTCGATGCCATGAGCGCTTTAAATAGCTTCACTGCCAGCCAAAACCAACTACTGATCAAGTCGCTAGATGTGCGTGATGCCGCTGCGTGGCAGACGTTAATGGCCGATGTTGCTGCGCAGTGGGGCAGTGTCGATGTCTTGGCCAATGTCGCCGGTGTCTTGCGCGATGGATGGGCGCATGAAGCTACTGCCGATGATGTGCATTGGCAGATCGATATTAACGTTAAGGGCGTGATCTTCGGCTGCCAAGCCGTGCTGCCGCATATGCTGGCAAACGGTAGCGGCCACATTATCAATATCGCTTCATTGGCGGGCTTAACGCCGGTGCCGGGTTTGGGTATCTATAGCGCGAGCAAGTTTGCTGTACGTGGTTACACGCTGGGCATTGCCATGGAGCTTGCCGATAAAGGCATTGCGGTCACTGCCGTCTGCCCCGACGCCGTACAAACACCCATGCTAGATATTCAAAAAGGCCGTGAACAAGCAGCGCTAACTTTCTCGGGGCCGCGTGCCTTGAGCGCAGAAGAGGTGGTGGATGCGATTGTTGGGCCGGTTTGGCATAAGCGCCCGATGGAAGTCACTTTGCCATCTTGGCGTGGTGCTACGGCACAGGTAGCGAGCTTATTTCCTGAGACTAGCGCGAAAGCTCTGGGGATGTTTCGCAAAGCTGGCTTGAAGCGTCAAGCTGAGATTAAGGCCGGACAAGACAGCACGCAAAAATAAGCCTTTATCTTCGGTTTTTGCTAAAGGCATCGCTGGGCACGGTGCCAGAACTAGCCAGCAAAATCTCGACACGGTTACGGCCATTGCCCTTGGCCTGATACAGCGCCTCATCAGCTCGAGCGATGGCAGCATCCATTGAGCCATCACTCGAGCTCAGCAGCGTTAAGCCGAAGCTGGCACTGATGGCGACAGGCTCACCCTGATCATTGACCACAATGAGTGCCTTGATGGCCGCACGACAGCGCTCAGCAATAGCATGAGCCTCGGTCGCATCGGTATTTGGCAAGATGATTAAAAACTCTTCCCCGCCATAACGCCCAACACTATCGCCAGCACGTACCATGGCGGTTAAACACTCAGCGGTGGCTTTTAAGACACGATCGCCGGTGGCATGGCCGTAGCTATCATTCACGCGTTTGAAATGGTCTAGATCGAGTAGCACGCAGGCTAATGGGCTGCTGTCTCGTGACGCGCTAGCGGCGGCGTTGGCTTCGCTGAAAATATGCCGGCGATTGGCCAAGCCGGTTAAACCATCACTGCGGCTAAGCACGCGAATATGATCTTCGCGGGCGCGCCACCAGGTCAGCATTTGGTCTGCCATGAAGGTGATCAAAATTAGGAATGGTGCCGCGAAAAATACTTCGCTGAGCATCCAAAAGCTAAAGGCGTGGGCCGATGCTGGTGTGACCTTGCTTGGCGCGTAAGGAATATAGCCCGCTACAGCGGCGTAATTAAGCGTAAACAGCAGCACCACAGATGATAATACCGCCGACCATACGGCCCAGCGGTCGAGCAGAATAAAGCCAAAGATTGGTGCGCCAAGCAAAACAATGCCGACAGGAAACGATAAGGTGCCGATGGAGTAGCTCATCAGCACCAAGCTGAGCGAGTAGTACTGCAGCGTGGCGTGTTGGAAGGGTAGGAAGTTTGGTCGTCGCTTGCGTAGAAATAGGCCAGCGCCGCTAATCATCAAGCCGACTGCAATGAGCAGTAGCTCAACCTCCATGACGCGTCGAATAACATCGACATGCACGAGTAGGTCCCGATCAGGGCGGTTAATAACGTAAAGCGACCAGCTCAGATACTGCAAATACAGTGGGATGGCCACGGCCATCAGAATCAAGCTTTTGTCGACAGCACTCCACTCTAATGCGGCGGCGATGCGCTTACGCCAAACAGTCAGTTGTTTCACGCATCACCTCAGGTCGTTGCTTAGAGCGCTATCTCAGCACAGCTGAGCTAGCCGTGGGTAGCTCGTTTGTCGCTTTATTGTGCTTTCCTGAGTTAGAAGCGATAAGCGCCAGCTTCGATTTCTGCATACATCTCTGCCGTTAGCAGCACATATTCTTGTGTGCCAGGCAGCAAGACATAGACTGCTTCGTTGCCGGTTTTGGCTGGGTCGAAACCTTCGTTTTTCAAACCAGACTTTTGATACTTGAAGGTGCCGGTAGTTTCCATGGCCATTTTCACGCGTAAAAACAGTGGCACTGCATAGGCGGGAAGCTCGGCTTTGACATGAGCTAACAGAGTGCCGAAATTCACTTCGTGGCCTTCATGCGGCGTGATGGCGGCCATGCCAGCACGGCCGTTGGTGTTGGCGATTTCCACGCCATAGACCACGGCTTCAGCCAAATCGACATGCGCAGTCATGATGTTTTCGACTTCAGTGGTGGAAACGTTTTCGCCTTTCCAGCGGAAGGTATCGCCAGTGCGATCAACAAATTGAGCGTGACGGAAGCCAATTTCGCGCATCAAGTCACCGGTATTGAAGTACTTATCACCTTTCTTGAAGACATCGGTAAACAAGCTGCCGGCGTTTTTAACGCTGTCGGTATAACCATCGAATGGTGTTTTATCGGTGATCTCACCAATCAGCAGGCCGATCTCGCCGCGCTTGACTTTGATCATCGAGCCTTTGCTGTCGCGGACTGGTGCTTCGGCTTCTTTGTCGTATTTGACCATGGCGTAGGGCATGGGTGAGAAGCCCACGGTATTGTCGAAATTGAAAATATTGGTGAAGCCGACATTACCTTCGGATGAGGCGTATAGCTCAGCCACCTCTTCAACGCCAAAGCGAGTTTTGAACTCGCCCCAAATCGATGGGCGCAAGCCGTTGCCGACCATTTTTGTAGCGCGGTGTTGGCTGTCAGTTTCGCTTGCAGGTTTTTCTAATAAGTAGCGGCAAAGTTCGCCGACATAGCCAAAGGCACTGGCGTTGTAGCGACGAATGTCATCCCAAAACTCACTCGCAGAAAACTTACGGCGAATGGCGATGCCGGCGTTGCCAGCTAGCACCGAGCTCCAGCACACCACCATGGCGGTAGCGTGATAGAACGGCAGTGTGGCGTAGAGCACATCGTCGGCATTGAGGTTGAAAGTGTAGCCAAAGCCGCCATAGGCCTTCATCCAGCGGCCATTGTTAAATACGGCAGCTTTTGGCAGGCCGGTAGTGCCAGAGGTGTAGACGTAAAACAGGCCATCGGGGCGGAAGTTTTTCTGTGTGGTTGGCGGATTGTAGTTGGGGCAGTCGGCAATTTCTTTAGCCAAGCTGCGCCAGCCTTTCGGCGCACGGCCGGGTTTTTCCAATGTTGGCGCATCAGCTAGCCAGTAGCGTTGCGTGCTATCGAGTGTTAGCTCGGCTTCAACATCGGTGACAGCTTGAACGCATTCGGCGCCAACAATAATGGCTTTTGGTTCTACCAAGTTGATGCTGTGTGTGAGCACTTTTCCGGTTTGCGAAGTGTTCACCAGCGCTGACACTACACCGATTTTTGCCAAGCCTAATACCGTAACTAATAGCTCAGGGCGGTTTTCAATCAGTACGACGGCCACATCACCTTTTTTTAGGCCTTGGGCTAGAAAGTGGTGAGCAATGCGGTTGGCCCATTGGTTGAACTGCGAATAGCTAAACTGCTGGTCTTGGTAATACAGCGCGATACCGTGTGGATGCTCTTGTGTCGACTTTTCAAATGCCCATGCCAATCCCAGTGGTGTGTTGGTGTCGGTACTATTGGCCATCATTAGGCCCTTGATCATGCGCGGCGCTTTGCGCAGCAGACCGGGGATTTTACGTGCCACATCGAGTGGGCTAATGACATCGGCATGGGATGTAGGCATACGAATTCTCTGCAAAATAATGGAGGTTAGCTAAAACAAAGCCGCCTGAAGTGGCGGCTAAGTTAACGGCGAAGCTCAGGTCTCGCAAGTTTTTATGCGAATGGCTTAGCGTTTTTTGGTGGGTAGAGTGCCCATAGTTTTACAAATAATGCCGAGCATGACTTCATCGGCACCGCCGCCGATCGAGCCTAGGCGGCCATCGCGGTAGGCGCGCGCAATGGGGTTATCCCAAGTAAAGCCTTGGCCGCCCCAGTATTGTAAGCAGCTATCAGTGACTTCACGCATCAGGCGACCAGCTTTGAGCTTGGCCATTGAGGCGAGCATGGTGACGTTCTCACCAGCAATGTGTTGTTCGCAGACTGAATGTGTCAGGCCACGAAGTGCCTCGATCTCGGTCATCAGCTCAGCTAAGCGATAGTGCACCACCTGCTGATCGAGTAAGGGCTTGCCGTAGATCATCCGTGAGCGTGCGTAATCTACGGTGAGCTCAACACATTTGGTCATACCACCTAGGGCGCTGGCGGCGCAGAAAATACGCTCTTCTTGGAACTGCAGCATTTGCATCATAAAGCCCATGCCTTCAGTGCCGATCAAATTTGCCTGTGGCACGCGCACGTCATCAAAGAAAACCTGAGCGGTATCTGAGCTGCGCTGGCCTAGTTTATCAATGGGCTTGGAGAAGGAGATGCCGGGTGTTTTTGATGGCACAACAATCAATGATTTGTTGTTGTAAGGACCATCATCGCTGGTATTGGCGAGCAAGCAGAAGAAGTCGGCCTGTAAGCTGTTGGTGATCCACATTTTGCTGCCATTGATGACGTAATCGTCGCCATCTTTCACCGCTTTAGTTTTGATTGCGGCGACATCAGAGCCGGCATGCACTTCACTGACGGCAATCGCGGCCACCATTTCGCCGGCAATGGCAGGGCGCAGAAACTTATCTTTCAAGTAGTCTGAGCCAAAACGCGCAATCGCTGGCGTTGCCATGTCGGTTTGCACGCCAATGGCCATAGGAATACCGCCACAGGCGATGCGGCCTAGCTCTTCAACAACGACCATATTGTAGGAGTAGTCGAGGCCAGAGCCGCCAAACTCAACAGGCTTGTGCACGCCAAGTAGGCCGAGGTCGCCCATTTTTTTGAATAAATCATGGGCAGGAAAGCGGCCTGCTTCTTCCCAAGCATCAACGTGTGGATTGATGTTGTTTTCGACAAATTGGCGTGTTGTGCGGCGTAGAGCTTCGTGTTCTTCGGTAAAGCGCATGATGCTGTCCTCAAAAAAGGTTAGGCTCGCTAGCGGTAAGTGACGCTGGCGGTTAAGCGCGGTCGTCAGTGAAAAAAAATAGCTGCTAGGAAGTGTTCGACTAGATAGTCACGCGCTAACATAATGCGCAATATGACGCTTTGCAAAACTTTTTGCGAAATAAAGGTAATAAGACATGCTGAATACAGATTTTCCAGTGCTGAGCCAGCTCTTTGCTCAAGCAGAGTTACAAATGAGTAGCATCAGTTTGGCGCTATTGGCCGCTGCTGGCTTGCTTATGACTGGTTTGTTGACGGGCCTATGGAAGTATTTAGCGATAGCGATGAGCCCTCAGTCGCGCGCGCCGTATTATGTTGATATCGCGCATAGATCATCGCTGATGTATTCGTTTTCGGCACTTTTGGTTGCATCTTTGGCGGCATTGAGTCCATTTTCGCCGACGATAACCTGGTGGGCTACCGCTGGGCCGCTATTCTTCTTTGCTAGCGCTGTAGTGACTTACATGATCCATGGCTGGCTAAACGACACGCGCAACCAACTCGCCAAGCCCTATGTGCTCGGTAAGAGCCATTTGCCTGGCGTGTTGGTTCACGGTTTTATGGGTGTGTTAGCGCTGGTTGAAATAGCTGGTGTGACTGTTTTGGCAGTGGGCGCCTGCAAAACCTTGTGGCCGTTGTTATAACAGCACTCGCTAGAGGTATTTCGCTAGTAGGCTACGGCCATCAAGCTGGGCGTTCATCACCGTCATAAAGGTGTAGGCGCCCATCAATTTGCGGCTCAAAAACATAAACTCTTTTGGCGGTACGCTAAAGTGACGGCTCGCCGCTGAGCGCGCGGCTTGGGTTGCCGCACGTTTATGCAGCATGCTTTTTGCCCAGCAATAATGGCCGTCGGCGTTGAGGATTTCAGCTGGCACAAACTCATTGGCTGCAAAAGGCTCGAAGGCCAGTAGCGCTAGGTCAAGAAAGCCTTCGCGGACATTGGGCTGTAAGTTGTCGAGGAAGCGGAAACCCGTCATGGCCGCCATCATGGCTTGGCGATCACGATTAAAGCAGGCGCGGGTTAGGTTGCGCGCCAATGACAGTAACTCTTCAGGGAAGTCGCGGACGGCACCAAAATCTAGCAGGACGATTTGATCATGCTCGCCGTCATCGCTCAATTTGACTAAGTAGTTGCCGAAGTTGGGATCGGTTTGTAGTCGGCCCCAAACGAAGACTTCGCGGCAGCAAATTTCCAATGCGGCGAGCGAGATGGCATCGCGGCGAGCTTGTGGCAGCGCCATCACGATGCTGCTATTGACTGGTACGCCGGTTTCAAACGACATCACAATGAGCTTGTCGCCACAGTATTCGGGATAGATTTTCGGCACGATAAAGCGCGGATCATCTTTTAGGTAATCGCCGAATAACTGCGTGGTTTCGGCTTCCAGCGGGTAGTTGACCTCGCGATGCATCATCATCCGAACTTCATCGAGCCAGTCTTCAAACTCGCGCGTTTGTGGCACGGCGCGAGTGAGTTTGAGCATGCTGGTGACAAGGTTTAAGTCGCTATCGATGGCGTCGGCAACGCCGGGATACTGAATTTTCAGCACCATTTCTGCGCCATCGCTACGACGTTTGGCGCGATGCACTTGCGCTAAAGATGCAGCACCTAATGGTTCGGGGTTAATGATTAAGTCGTCGAAACGATCGCCGAGTTGCTCACGCACGATGGGTTCGAGAGTCGCCCATTCCAAAGAGGCGGTGGAGTCATTGAGCTTGTGCAGGGCAGAGGTGATTTCTTCGGGTAAAAAGTGTTCGCCATAAAGTGCCATCATTTGGCCAATTTTCACCACGCTGCCTTTGAGCTGGCCAAGTTCGCCAACGAGGTATTCGGCCTGTTCAGCTAAGGCTTGGCGGCGGGCAGTGGCGCGATTTTCAGGTGCTGAGAAAAATGAGCCTGCGGCAGAGGCGGCCATGCGCGAGCCAGCGACAAATGAGGCTTTAGCGATGGAAAAGCGGCGCTCAAAGGCACCGGTTTTTAAGCGTTTTAGGCGATCATCGACCATGAATTAACGATCCTTGCGGTTACTTTATGCACGCGAGTTTAACGCACTTGCTGCCAAATGCCGTCGATCTCTGTGACTACGCCGTCTTCAGCAAGCTTGAGTAAGTGCGCCCAGAGGCTGAAACGCGCAATGGGGTGCAAATGCGGTGAGACATCGTCATAAACAATGGGCACCCAGTCGGCGAGGCTGGCTGGCGGGTGTTTTGCCAGCGCAGCTATGACTTTGTTTTCGCGCTGCAGGCGGTGCGCTACGGTGCCTGCGACTACAGCTTCGGCATTGGCCATCACGGTGCCATGCCCAGGTAGCAAGTACTCAATGCCGCGATCTAAAAGCTTATTCAGTGAGCGAACATAATCGCCAAGGCGGCCATGTGGCGGAATGATGACCACGGTTGAGCCTTGGATAATATGGTCACCAGTAATCACCCATTGCTCATCGGGGCAGTGAAAGCAGAGATGATTTTCGACATGCCCAGGCGTATGGATGACCTCTAGCGGCCAGCCCAGCTCCTGAAAGCGATAGCCGTCGGCCCAAATCTCTTCAATCACGGTATCGCGATCTTGGCTGGGGTCTTCGGCTAAAGGCGGCATGCCACACACTCGCGCGCCAGTAGCGGCGACCAGCGCCTGCGTGCCCGGCGAATGGTCGCGATGCGTGTGGGTGAGCAAGATATGCGTCAGCGCCAAGCCGGCCTCGGCGATGGCTGCCAGCATGGCTGTTAAATGCGCGTCATCGGCAGGGCCTGGATCAACCATGGCTACGCAGCTTTGGCCAATCAGCAGATAAGTATTGGTGCCAGGCCCAGTCATGATGCTTGGATTGGCCGCAGTAATACGCCACACGCGAGCACTCAGGCGTTGATGACTGTCGGCAATAATAGGCAGGGTGGTGGCGTCGGCTAAAACCATAAACGTCTCTTTGCTGTCTAATGCAGACAATCATTTGTACGATTGCCCGCTGGAGTTGAGGGCGTGACTATACTATGCCCATGCTATTTCGCTATGTAGGAGCTCTCATGCTGATTATTGTGTCGCCGGCCAAAACCTTGGACTATGAAACGCCACTGCCAGCCTTTGTCGCGCCGACTCAGCCGCAATACGTTAGCGAAGCTGCCGAGCTTATCGATGTGCTGAAAGAAAAAACGCCCGCTGAAATCGCCAGCTTAATGAGTCTCTCCGATAAGTTAGCGAGCCTTAATGTTGCGCGTTATAACGAATGGCAGCCATCCTTTGGTGCGCCAGAAGCACGCCCTGCGTTATTTGCCTTCAAAGGTGATGTTTATACCGGCCTTGATGTCTCACGCTTTAGCGCCGATGACTTAATTCAGGCCCAGCAGCATTTGCGCATACTTTCAGGGCTTTATGGCCTATTGCGTCCGCTCGACTATATGCGCCCATATCGCTTGGAAATGGGCACTGACTTGAATAACCCTCGCGGCAAAAATCTCTACGAGTTTTGGGGCGATCAGCTCACCGAGGCGGTAAACACCGCCGTAGCTGAGCAGGGCGACGAAGTTTTGGTGAATCTGGCATCGCAGGAATACTTTCGCGCCATCCAGCCGAAAAAGCTGCAGGGGCGCTTAATTACGCCGCAATTTCGTGATGAAAAAAACGGTCAATTCAAAATCATTAGCTTTTTTGCCAAAAAAGCTCGTGGCCGAATGGCGGCGTGGCTAATCCAAGAGCGCATTAGTACGCCTGAGGCACTGCTAGATTTCGATATTGATGGCTATCGCTACGATGCCGCGCTGTCGCGGCCCGAGTCGCCGGTATTTACTCGATCCGAGGCCGATAAAGACGCCGCTGCTTAAGACTTTTGTCTACCGTTTATCCACATTTGACGCACTAAGTATGACAACACTGGTCGGAGCTGGTGTAAAACCGTAAACTTCGCCCCATCTAAAATGCCCCGTGAGGTTCTCTATCGTGTCTGTCGATACCATTAAAGCACTGCAAGCCGACCATTTTGGTCGTTGGAAAAACCGTGAAGCCATTGCCGAATCGATGATTCCGCAGATTGGTAATTTACACCGTGAAAACAACGTCATCGTTACGGTATTTGGTCGCGCTTTAGTGAATCGCTCGGTGATTCAAATCCTCAAGTATCACCGTCGCGTGCGCATGATTGCTGGCGATTTGTCGGTGGTCGACACTTTCCCTATCTTGGAAATGGTAAAAAGCCTTGGTCTCGGTGCCTGCCAAGTTGATATTGGCAAAATCGCTATCGACTTCCGCGAACATGGCGCTGGTCAAGACCTGCGCGCCTTTGTTGAGAAAGCCGTTGCGCCAGGCGTTGGCCTGAAGTCCTTAGGCGAGCCACGCGATGTCGTGCTTTATGGCTTTGGCCGTATCGGTCGTATTTTGGCGCGCTTGCTCATCGAGAAAGCCGGCAACGAAGGCGGCCTGCGTCTGCGTGCCATCGTGGTGCGTAAAACTACCGATGGCGACCTACAAAAACGTGCGTCCTTGCTGCGCCGTGATTCTATTCACGGCCCATTCGAAGGCACGATTTCGGTCGATGAAGAAAACGAAGCGATCATCGCCAACGGCAACTTCATTAAAGTCATCTATGGCAGCAACCCAGAAGATATCGATTACGCAGCTTATGGCATCAACAATGCCTTGCTCATTGATAACACTGGCAAGTTAAAAGACAGCGAAGGCCTTGGCCGTCACTTGAAATGCCCAGGCGTTGCTCGTGTGGTTCTTACCGCGCCAGCCAAAGGCGACATCAAAAACATCGTTTATGGCGTAAACAGCGACAGCATTACTGATGCCGACACCATTTTGTCTGCGGCTTCATGCACTACCAACGCCATCACACCGATATTGAAAGTGATGAACGATCAGTACGGCATTTCGTCTGGTCACGTTGAAACCGTGCACTCATTCACTAATGACCAAAACCTGATCGACAACTACCACCCGGCAGACCGTCGTGGTCGTTCGGCAGTATTGAACATGGTTATTACCGAAACTGGTGCCGCGAAAGCCGTTGCTAAAGCCTTGCCTGAGTTGCTGGGCAAGCTCACTGGCAATTCGATTCGCGTACCAACACCGAATGTGTCCATGGCTATTTTGAGCCTGACCTTAGATACAGCAGCAAGCCGCGAAGAGCTCAATGAGTTCTTGCGTAATGTCTCGCTGCATTCAAGCCTGCAAGAGCAAATCGACTTCACCAACTCAACCGAAGTCGTTTCGACCGACTTTATCGGTTCGCGTTCGGCCGGTGTTTTTGATGCCCAAGCCACCATCGTTAACGGCAACCACGCCAATCTCTATGTCTGGTATGACAACGAGATGGGCTATAGCTGCCAGGTCATGCGCATTGCCGAGCAAATTGCTGGCGCGCACTACCTAACGTTGCCGCTAGAAGGTTAATCTAGTCGGGCTGAGTGGAGGCATATACCCCCACTCAGCGTTTTATAAGGCCTTGCGCCTGCTGCTTTAGAACAATAAGTATCGGACCGTGCCACGCAAGGCGTGACGGTGAAGATTAGTCTTAGACGCGCTGGAACCCACCATGATTAAAATCAAACGAGGCCTCGACTTGCCTCTGTCTGGAGCGCCCAAGCAAGCCATTAGCCGTTCGCCTGCCGTTCGCTCAGTGGCCATTGTTGGTGCCGACTACCCTGGCTTACAGCCCACGATGCAAGTCGCCGAAGGCGATAGCGTTCGTTGTGGCCAAATTCTTTTCAGTGACAAAAAGAACGCTCAGGTCGTATTTACTGCCCCTGCCAGCGGTCGTGTGCGCGCAGTGAACCGCGGTGCTCGGCGTGTATTTTTATCGCTGGTTATCGATATCGATCCAACAATCGATGATGTCGAAAAATTCACGGCGCACAGTGTTGATGCCTTGTCCTCATTGAGCGCGGAAGCTGTCACCGAGCAACTGCGTGTTTCCGGCTTATGGACTGCGCTACGCACGCGACCATTCAGCAAAGTGCCAGTGCCAGGCACTACGCCATCGGCGCTATTTGTTAATGCCATGGATACCAACCCACATGCCGTACAGCCAGCGCTGGTCATCGCTGAAGATGAACCTGCCTTTGTTAATGGTCTGGCGGTGTTGGCTCGCTTAGGCGCACCAGTCATTGTTGCGAAAGCGCCGACAGATACTTTCAGCACCGGTAATGCCCGTGCTGAAACTTTCAGTGGTCCACACCCAGCAGGCCTAGTCGGCACGCATATGCACTTCGTTGCGCCAGTATCAGCGCAGCGCCAAGCCTGGCATTTGAATTATCAAGATGTGATGGCGATTGGCCGTTTATTTGTCACGGGTTGCCTCGATAGCCAGCGCGTAATTGCGGTTGCCGGGCCAGTAGTGAAAGAGCCGCGCCTAATTCGCACCGTCGTTGGTGCCAACATCACTGAGATGCTCGATGGCGAACTCGTTGCTGGCGAAAACCGTAGCATTTCGGGCTCGGTATTGTCGGGTCGTCAGGTGCGTGGGGCTGAGGCTTACCTAGGTCGCTACCACTTGCAAGTGTCTGCATTAGAAGAAGGCCACGATCGTGAGCTGCTGCACTATGTGCGCCCCGGCACTCACCGCAGCTCAGTGCTGAACTTGTACTTAGGTAAGTTCTTAAAACGCGAATTTGCCTTCACCACGAGTACTAATGGCTCCGAGCGCGCCATGGTGCCAGTAGGCACCTATGAGGCACTAATGCCTTTGGATATTCTGCCAACTCAGCTTTTACGTAGTCTGATTGTTGGTGATGATGACCAAGCTATCGCCCTTGGCGCTCTCGAGCTAGATGAAGAAGACTTGGCGCTGTGCACCTATGCATGCCCAGGAAAATACGAATACGGTCCCATCCTTCGTGATGTTTTGACCCGCATTGAGAAGGAGGGTTAAGCCGTGAGTTGGGTAAAAAATAAACTCGAACAAATGGCGCCAGATTTCCAAAAAGGCGGCAAACACGAAAATTGGGCGGCGCTATTTGAGGCCGTAGACACCTTCTTTTATAGCCCGAAGCAAGTCACCCATTCAGCAGCGCACGTGCGCGACTCTATCGACTTGAAGCGCATCATGATTTTGGTGTGGATGGCAACATTCCCAGCCATGATCATCGGCATGTGGAATATCGGCAACCAGTCATTAACCGTACTTGGCAATGTGCCTGGCGGCACCCCTGATATGGCCGTTGATGCTTGGCGTGTCTGGTTGATCTCGCTGCTAGCGGGCTTCGATGCCACCAATCTCTGGCACTGCTTTATTTATGGCGCCACTTTCTTTGTGCCAATTTATCTGACCACATTCATTGTCGGCGGCTTCTGGGAAGTGTTGTTTGCGCAAAAGCGTGGCCATGAAGTCAACGAGGGTTTCTTCGTTACGTCCATCCTGTTTGCGCTGGTTTGCCCGCCGACTGTACCGCTCTGGCAAGTTGCTCTCGGCATCACCTTTGGTGTGGTTATTGCCAAAGAAGTCTTTGGTGGCACTGGCAAAAACTTCGTTAACCCGGCCTTGTCTGGTCGCGCATTCTTGTTCTTTGCTTATCCAGCGCAAATGTCTGGCGACACCGTCTGGACTGCTGTGAATCCAGCGCTTTGGGGGCAGGCTATCGATGGTTGGACTGGCGCTACTGCACTGGGTCAAGCCAAAGCTGCGGGCATTGAGGCGATTCAGCGCGTAGGTGATGGCGGCTTGCAAGCTATTACGTGGATCGATGCTTTCATCGGCAATATCCCCGGCTCCATGGGTGAAGTGTCGACCTTGGGCATCGCTATTGGCGCGGCGATTTTGCTGGCCACGCGAGTTGCCTCATTCCGCATCATGGGCGGTGTGATGATCGGTATGATCGCCACCACCTCGCTATTTAACGCCATTGGCTCCGATACCAACCCGATGTTTGCCGTGCCGTGGTACTGGCATTTAGTCCTCGGCGGCTTTGCTTTCGGTATGGTGTTTATGGCTACCGATCCGGTATCGGCGGCAATGACACATAAGGGCCGTTGGATTTTCGGCATTGTCGTTGGCGTCATGGTGGCACTGATTCGCATCGTCAACCCGGCCTATCCCGAGGGCATGATGTTGGCGATTCTGTTTGCTAATTTGACCGCTCCGCTGATCGATTATTTTGTAATGCAGTCCAATATTAAGCGGAGGATCGCGCGCAATGGCTAATGAATCTCAGCTAAAAACCATCACCGTCGCGATCGTATTGTCGGTGGTTTGTTCGGTGGCGCTAGCGGCAGCAGTGACCTTGCTCAAGCCCATCCAGCTCAAAAACCAAGCGCTCGATAAGCAACGCAAGATTTTGGCCGCTGCTGGTGTCTTGGCCGAGGGTCAAGGCGATGCCGCCGAAGTCGGTACGGAGTTTAAAAAGTTCGAGCGCTATCTAGTCGACCTGAATACTGGCGCCTACAGCCGTATTGAGCTCGATGACCGCTACGACCAGCGCAAAGCAACTAAGCAGCCTGAAAGCTCAATGCAGTTAGTCGGTGAGCAAGATGTGGCAGATATTAAGCGTCGTGCTGAAAAAGCCGACGTCTATGTGCTGCGTGATGAGCAAGGCCAGCTTCAGCGTTTAATACTACCAGTCTCAGGCTATGGCCTGTGGTCGACTATGTATGGCTATTTGGTGCTTGAAAAAGACGCCAATACGGTTGCAGGCATTACCTTCACTGATCAAGCCGAAACACCGGGCCTTGGCGGCGAAATTGATAATCCGAAGTGGCAGGCTCAATGGGTCGGCAAGCATGTTTATGGGCCTGAAGGGCAACCACGCTTACATCTGAAAAAAGGCGGAGTAGATCCCGCCAAGCCAGGTGCTGAGTACCAAATTGATGCTTTGTCTGGTGCCACGCTGACCAGTAATGGCGTTAGCAATATGGTGGAATTTTGGATGGGCGACTTAGGTTTTAAAGCGTTCCTAAGTAAAGTCCGCGAGTCAGGAGTGTAATCATGTCCGATCAAGTCCCGGTCAAATCGATTTTATTAGGCCCTATCCTCAATACCAACCCGGTGATTTTTCAGGTGTTGGGCATCTGCTCGGCGCTAGCAGTTACTTCCAATATGAACACCGCTTTAGCGATGTCGATTGGTCTAACGGCAGTGGCCGCGTTTTCTAGCCTTTTTGTCTCGATGATCCGCAGCGTCATTCCAAACTCCATTCGCATTATTGTGCAGATGGTGATTGTTGCGACCTTGGTGATTATTGTGGATCAAGTTTTGCGCGCCTTTGCTCCCGGCATTGCCAAGCAAATGTCGGTGTTTGTTGGTTTGATTATCACCAACTGCATCGTCATGGGTCGCCTAGAAGCCTTTGCCATGAAAAACCCACCCACGCTGAGCTTTATCGACGGCATAGGTAACGGTCTAGGCTATTCCGCGCTACTCATGCTGGTGGCCTTGATTCGTGAAGTTTTGGGCTCAGGCACATTCTTCGGTCTCACCGTGCTGCCAACAGTAAGCAATGGTGGCTGGTATGTCCCCAATGGCTTGCTATTACTGCCGCCATCGGCATTTTTCTTGATCGGCTTGATCATCTGGGCGCTGCGCTCCTGGAAAACTGAGCAACAAGAAAGCACCGAATTCCGTATCGCGCCCAATACGCGCGCGACGCCGACACACTAAGGTAGGAGAGAGATTATGTTGGAGCATTACCTTAGTCTGTTTGTGCGTGCAGTGTTCATTGAGAACATGGCGCTGGCATTTTTCCTGGGCATGTGTACTTTTTTAGCGATATCGAAAAAAGTTACTACAGCGTTCTCTTTAGGCATGGCTGTGGTGGTGGTGCAAACCATCACTGTGCCAGTCAACAACTTGATGTGGCAGTACTTTCTGAAAGAAGGCGGGCTGCAGTGGACAGGTCTAGAAGGCGCCAGTGCTATTGATTTGAGCTTCTTATCGCTGCTCACGTATATCTGCACGATCGCTGCCATGGTTCAGGTCATTGAGATGGCGTGCGATAAATATCTGCCGGCGCTGTACAACGCGCTTGGCATTTATCTGCCATTGATTACAGTGAACTGCGCCATTTTAGGTGGCTCTTTGTTCATGCAAGAGCGTGACTATAACCTACCGGAATCGGTGGTTTATGGTGTTGGCTCGGGCGTGTCATGGGCGTTGGCCATTGTGCTATTGGCGGCAATTCGCGAAAAACTCAAATACAGCGATGTGCCCGGCGGCATGCAAGGCCTTGGCATCACCTTTATCTCGGTAGGACTAATGGCTCTTGGCTTTATGTCCTTCTCCGGCATTCAACTTTAAGGAGGCAGCATTATGTCCACACCAATGGTCATTGTCCTCTCGATGGTGATGTTCACCGGCACAGTCTTGCTGCTGGTGCTATTTATTTTGGCTGCGCGCTCGCGCTTGGTATCGACCGGCGCAGTGTCTATCGACATTAATGAAGACCCTGAAAAGCGCTTAGAGGTTAATAGCGGCAACAAGCTTTTACAGGCATTGGCGGATCAGAAGATTTTCTTATCCTCAGCCTGCGGCGGTGGTGGCACTTGTGGCCAGTGTCGCGTGCGCGTGAAGTCTGGCGGTGGCGATATTTTGCCAACAGAAGAGCCACATTTTACCAAAGGCGAGATTAAAGAAGGCTGGCGCTTGGGCTGCCAGTTACAAATAAAACAAGATATGGAAATTGAGCTCGACGAAGCTTTCTTCGGTGTTAAGCGCTGGGAATGTGAAGTTGTTTCTAACGATAACGTAGCAACATTTATCAAAGAGTTAGTGCTGAAACTGCCTGAAGGTGAGGATGTAAACTTCCGCGCCGGTGGCTATGTGCAGTTAGAAATCCCACCTTACGAATGCAACTATAGCGACATGGATATTTCTGATGAGTACCGCGCGGATTGGGAGAAATTTGGTCTGCTTAAAGTGAAGTCGAAAGTCGAAGACACGACCATTCGCGCTTACTCGATGGCGAACTACCCCGATGAGAAAGGCGTTCTGAAGTTCAATATTCGAATTGCTACGCCGCCATTGCGCCAGCTCGATGAAATCCCTGCGGGTAAAATGTCGTCCTATGTGTTCTCACGCAAACCTGGCGATAAAATCACTGTATTTGGGCCGTTCGGCGAGTTCTACGCGAAGAAAACCGAAGCTGAGATGATCTTTATTGGTGGCGGTGCCGGCATGGCGCCGATGCGCTCGCATTTATTTGATCAACTTAAGCGCTTAAACAGCCAGCGTAAAATTAGCTTCTGGTATGGTGCGCGCTCCTTACGTGAAACATTCTATGTCGATGAATACGACAAGCTGGCGGCAGAAAACCCCAATTTCGAATGGCATTTGGCTCTTTCTGAACCACAGCCAGAAGATAACTGGACAGGGTATTCAGGCTTTATCCATCAGGTCTTGCTTGAGAACTACCTGAAGGATCATCCAGCGCCAGAAGATTGCGAATTTTACATGTGTGGCCCACCCATGATGAACGCCGCCGTGATCAAAATGCTCGAAGACTTAGGTGTCGATCGAGAAAATATCTTGCTCGACGACTTCGGAGGTTAATGTGCATCAGGCTCATCGCGCGCTATTTGTTGGGATGAGCCTTGCGCTCAGCATGACGTTGGCTGCTTGCCAGCCGGCAGCGGCGCCAGAATCGAGTGTTAAAGAGGCCATGGCACCGACCATTCGTGTCTCTGGCGTTGCTTATCGCTCAATGGCCTGGCAAGTCAGCTTAGCGGCATTACCGGCGAACATGAGCAATGAGCAACTTCAAGCTGCTTTGCAAAAGCGCTTAGATGCGGTCAATGATGTGCTTTCGACTTATCAGCCAACAACTGAGCTTATGCGTTTTAACCGTGCCAGCGTTGGCAGCTGGCACGATATCAGCCCACCTTTGCAGCATGCGCTAAGCCGTGCGCTGCAAGTTAGCGCGCAGATGACATCGCTTTCAGCGGCAGCTAATGCCTACGATATTACGGTTGCGCCTTTAGTGAACCTCTGGGGTTTCGGTGCGGCAGGCAAAGCAACGACTGTGCCGTCAGACGCAGCCATTGCCCAAGCTAGAGCCAATGTTGGTTGGCAGTTTGTGCAGCTTGAGAGCAAGCTTAATCGCGCGCAAAAGCTCAAAGCCGTCAGTATCGATTTATCATCGGTAGGTGAGGGTGCTGCTGTCGATGAACTCAGCGCCGCCTTGCAAGAGCTTGGCATAAGTGATTACCTGATCAGTGTTGCTGGCACGCTCAAAGCCCGTGGTCAGCGCGCAGATGGCTCGGCTTGGCGCATTGCCATTGAGCGCCCCGATGGCAGCGGTAATGCTGAGCAGCTGGTTACTTTAGGTGATGGTTCGCTGTCGACTTCGGGCTCTTATCGCAACTTTTTCGAGCGTAATGGCGTGCGCTACTCGCACACTATTGATGCCCGTACAGGTAAGCCAATTACCCATAGCGGTGTGTCAGTAACGGTGATTTCGCCAGTGGCCACCGATGCCACTTTGGCTGATGCTTGGGCCACTGCGCTTAATGTATTGGCACCCGATGTTGCTCTGTCAGTCGCTGACACTTTAGGTTTAGCAATCTATGTTATTGAGCGCAAGGGTGACAGTTTTGTTGCTCGCCACTCGGCAGCATTCAAAGAGTATTTGCCGGTCGCGAGTGGCACTGGAGACGAATAAATGTTGAGCTTATTTTTGATTAGTTTTGTCGTTATTGTGCTGGTTGTGGTCGGTATGGCCGTTGGCGTGATGGGCGGTCGCGAACCCATTAAGGGCTCGTGTGGCGGCTTAAACCGTTTGGGCATGCGCGATGGCGAGTGCCCAATATGCGGCGATAACCCTGCTCTGTGTGAGACTAAGCCCGCCGCGCGCACTATCACTAAGACTGCTGCTGAGCTAGGCCGTCCGGCGCGCTAAATGCTCAGCCGGCCTAGCCAAATATCTTTGTACATCACGAAGTCGCCCATAAAGCTGTAGAACGGATACTTAAAAGTCGCGGGGCGATTTTTCTCGTAAACGTAGTGGCCGACCCAGGCAAAGCCATAGCCAATCACTGGAAATGCCCAAAGCCATACCCAATTGCCAGTAATCAGCACTGTAACCAGCAAAGCAAGCACTAGCGATGTGCCAATAAAGTGCAGGCGGCGGCAAGTCTTATTGCTATGTTCTTGTAAATAAAACGGATAAAACTCGCGAAAGCTAGTGAACCGTGCCTCACTCATGTTCCATCTCCTCGTTGATTACTAACGCTGTTGTAACCCACGCAACTTGCCTTGCCAAGCCAAATAAGCCTGCGATGACTGTTTTCGTCAGCGAAAATGTCGTCTTCCGTCATTGCATGCAAGTCCAAAGCGTCCGACAGTCGGTATCACGCCAATGACTATGAAGTCATTGGGTGTTTTTTTTCATACAACGAGGACATTCCACCATGACGGAAGCCCTGATTTTTGATGCCGTACGCACTCCGCGTGGCAAAGGTAAGAAAGACGGTTCATTACACACGACCAAGCCAGTCGACCTAGTCGTTGGTTTGATGAAAGCCTTGGAAGCCCGTAACGGCGCCGAATTTGTAAACTATGTCGATGACGTAGTGCTCGGTTGCGTAACACCCGTTGGCGATCAAGGTGCCGACGTTGCAAAAACATCAGCATTGGCCGCACATTGGCCGCACGAAACAGCCGGCGTACAGCTCAATCGTTTCTGTGCTTCAGGTCTTGAGGCAGTAAACATCGGTGCGATGAAAGTGCGCTCGGGCTTTGAAGATCTAGTCGTCGTTGGCGGTGTTGAGTGCATGTCACGCATCCCCATGGGTTCTGATGGCGGCGCCTGGGCGATGGATCCAGCGATCAACTTAGAAACTGGTTTCGTGCCACAGGGCATTGGCGCCGACTTGATCGCCACACTCGAAGGCTTTAGCCGTACTGATATCGACACATTTGCTGTCGAATCACAAAAGCGTGCGGCGAATGCTCGTGCAAAGGGCTATTTTAAAGGCTCCGTAGTGCCAGTTAAAGACATGAACGGCCTCGATATTTTGGTCGAAGATGAGTTCATCAAGCCTGACTCCACAGTAGAGAAACTGGCCGGCCTGCAACCATCATTCATGATGATGGGCGAAATGGGCGGCTTCAACGCCGTGGCATTGCAGAAGTACCACTGGGTCGAAAAAATCGATCACGTGCACACTGCAGCCAATTCATCAGGCATTGTCGATGGCGCAGCCCTCATGCTCATTGGCAACGAAGCCACTGGCAAAAAGCTTGGTTTGACTCCACGTGCACGCATTATCGCAACAGCGGTTAGCGGCGCCGATCCCACCATCATGCTTACTGGTCCAGCACCAGCTGCACGCAAAGCCTTGGCGAAAGCTGGCTTAACGGCTGCAGACATCGATCTTTGGGAAATCAACGAAGCTTTCGCGGCCGTTGCCATGCGCTTTATGAAAGACATGGACATTTCGCACGACATCACCAACGTCAATGGCGGCGCGATTGCCATGGGTCACCCACTGGGTGCAACCGGCTGCATGATCGTTAGCACTTTGCTAGATGAGCTGGAGCGTCGTGGTCTGAAGCGCGGCTTGGCCACGCTTTGCGTCGGCGGCGGCATGGGTATTGCCACCATCATCGAGCGCGTGTAATCCACGGTCTATGACTTTTAGCGCGCCGATATTTAGCCGGCCCGCCACACACTATTGAGAGAACGATTATGAGCCAGAGCTCCATTCGCTGGGAAAAAGATGCCGACAATATTGTCATCTTGACCATGGACGACCCTAACCAGTCGGCCAACACCATGAACGCCCTGTACCAAAAATCCATGGGTGAAACTGTTGATCGCCTGATCGCCGAAAAAGCCGACATTGCTGGTGTTATTTTAACTTCAGCGAAAAAAACCTTTTTCGCCGGCGGCGACTTACGCCTTTTGATTCAAGCCACACCAGCTGATGCGCCCAAGCTTGCGGCTGAGTTGAAAGAAATGCATCGCCAACTACGCGGCCTAGAAACTTTAGGCAAGCCTGTTGTCGCGGCAATGAACGGCACAGCACTAGGCGGCGGTTTAGAAATCGCTTTGGCATGTCACCATCGCGTAGCGATCGGCGGCACTAAAGCAGAGTTCGGCTTGCCAGAAGTATCACTAGGCTTGCTGCCTGGTGGCGGTGGTCTAACTCGTGTCACACGCATGTTGGGCATCCAAAACGCCTTAATGAGCGTGCTCATGCAAGGTCCACGCATGAAGGCTGAGAAAGCTCAGTCCACAGGCCTTATCGATGAGCTAGCAAGCGATGCCGATGACATGCTGGCAAAAGCACGTGCATGGATTAAAGCCAACCCAAGCGCGCAACAGCCTTGGGACAAGTCGGGCTATAAAATGCCCGGCGGTACGCCTTCAACGCCTGCTTTGGCAATGAACTTACCTGCCTTCCCAGCCAACCTGCGTAAGCAAACCAAAAATGCTAACTACCCAGCCCCGAAAGCCATCATGTCGGCCGTGGTTGAAGGCGCACAAGTTGATTTTGACAACGCTCTGAAAATTGAGTCGCGTTATTTCATCAAGCTCGCTACTGGCAAACAAGCGAAGAACCAGATCAAAGCCTTCTTCTTCGACTTACAGAAGATCAATGGTGGCGGTTCACGTCCAAGCAAAGAAACGTATCCTGTCTGGAAGGCCAAGAAAGTCGGTATTTTGGGCGCTGGCATGATGGGTCAGGGCATTGCTTATGTTTCAGCAATGGTCGGCATTGAAGTGGTGTTGTTAGACCAAACTTCGGAAGCGGCTGAGCGCGGCAAAGCCTACACCAAGGGTTTGCTCGACAAACGTGTTAGCAAAGGCCGTATGACTGCCGAGAAAGCAGCAGCAACACTAGCCTTGATCAGCACCACCGATAGCCACACCGATCTCGCCGGCTGCGACATCGTCGTTGAAGCTGTGTTTGAAGATCGTGCCATCAAAGCCAAGGCTACTGAGTTGGCCGAAGCCAATGCGCTGCCTGACTTCTTAATGTGCTCGAACACTTCAACATTGCCTATTACCGGTTTGGCGAAAGCCTCGAAAAAGCCAGCCAATTATATTGGTCTGCACTTCTTCTCGCCGGTCGACAAAATGCCATTGGTCGAAATCATCCGTGGTGATGAAACTTCCGATGCCGCTTTGGCCAAGGCCTTCGATTTCGTTCTGCAAATCCGCAAAACGCCAATCGTGGTTAATGACTCACGCGGCTTCTTCACCTCACGCGTGTTCGGTACTTTCATCATGGAAGGTATCGCCATGCTTGCAGAGGGCTATCACCCAATCAGCATCGAGCAGGCCGCTGCGCAAGCCGGCATGCCTGTTGGTCCTTTGGCCATCACCGATGAAGTCAGCTTGGACTTGGGCCGCAAAGTGCGCACTCAGACCATCAAAGATTTGGCGGAAGAGGGCAAAACATTGCCAGCTCATCCAGCCGATCCGATTAACGATCGCATGATGGATGAGTTCGGCCGCTTCGGTAAGAAAGCCGGTAAAGGCTTCTACGACTACCCAGAAGGCGGCAAAAAAGTTATCTGGCCAGGCTTGGTTGAGCACTTCACTAAGGCAGACAAAATCGCCATTGGTGACGTTGAGTTCGAAGAGCTGCAAGCACGACTACTCTATCGCCAAGCCATTGAGTCGGCTCGCTGCTTCGAAGAAGGTGTATTGACCTCAGTTGCTGACGCTAACATCGGCTCGGTGTTCGGTATCGGCATGGCGCCATGGACTGGTGGCGTGTTGCAGTACATCAACTACGTTGGTGTGGCTGAGTTTGTTGAGCGTGCAGATGCGTTTGCGGCCAAGTTTGGCGAGCGCTTTACACCACCGCAATTGCTGCGCGACATGGCCGCTAGCGGCAAAACCTTCGAGTAATTTACTCGCGGTGTTAAAAGTGTGAAGTTTGAGCATTCACGCTGAATGAAAAAGACCCGGTGCCTTCAAAGCTCGGGTCTTTTTCTTTGTCCGCGCGATGGCTTTGGCGTAAGCTAGGACACTTGAATAACAAGACGACTTGCCCGCTGAGCAGAGGCCGATGACCGATTCGCAGAAGACAACATCATTAAGTGAGGCAATCCCAGTCATTGCCCCAGCACGCGAATTCACTATCGATGAGCTATCGCAGACGGCTGGTATGACCGTGCGTAATGTTCGCGCGTATCAAGACAAAGGCTTGATTCCACCGCCTGAGATTCGCGGCCGCACCGGTATTTACAGCGATGCGCATTTAGCACGACTACGTGTAATTGGCCCTTTATTAGCTCGAGGCTATAGCCTCGGCAATATTGCCGAGCTGATCGACGCATGGGAAAAAGGTCATGATCTACGCCAGCTGCTAGGCCTAGAGCAGGCAATCACCTCGCCATGGTCTGAAGATGTGCCGGCGTATTACGAGCTTAGCGAGTTAATGGCGTTTTTCCCTCGCCAAATGAGCCCAGAAGCGCTAGCCAAAGCAGCCAGCTTAAAACTCATCATGATCGATGGGCCTCGCTTTAAAGTGCCCAGTCCTCGCCTATTTAATGCCGGTGTTGAGTTGGCTAAACTAGGCGTGCCTTTGATGGACTTGCTAGATATTTTGGCTGGCGTGCGCGCCAATGTGGAGCAGGTCGCCAACGCTTTACTGCAGCTTGTGGTGCGTCATGTCTTTGAGCCGCAAGGTAATAAAGCCATGCCCGCAGCCAGCGAAATACCGCATATGGCTGATGTGATTTGGCGATTGCGGCCAATCGCCGACATGGCTGTAGCAGCAGAGGTTTCTGCCGCCATGGAAAAAGCCACGCAACGCTATTTAGGCGAGCGTATGGATGCCTTACTCGCCACATTGAAAGATAGCGAGAAACGAAAAGGCTGACCAATGACCTTGGGTTTTTTGTTGTTATGTTGTAAACCGTATGTATACCGCGTGATGAGTTTCGGCTAATCTTGCGCCAGAATTTTGTATTTACCTGATTTTCCATGAGGATTCGCCATGACTACATCGTTTAAATCTGCATATCTTGTGCGTGGTGCGATTGCCGCCGCCGTTTTGGCTGCGACAGGCACTGCCTTTGCTGCTGAAGAAGAAACAGGCAGCTCTTACGATAATTACGTCTACTTTGGTGGCTTCTACCTCAGCGCAGACAAAGATCGTACGCCATCCAATAAGTCCGGCGACAGCTTCGGTTATCAAGCAGGTGTTGGTCAGCGCTTAACAGACAACTTGTGGGTTGAAGGTCAGTTCTTCGGTGACACCATCGAAACAGGTACCAGTAATGGTACTGATTACTATCAAACTGGCTTAGGTGTTGATCTTCAATACGCCTTTGGCCAACGCTCTGAGTTCACTCCTTACCTGTTGGCAGGTATTGGCGGCGTTTATAACGACGTGCCAGGCCGCGACAAAATCACCCCATACGTCAACGTTGGTGCTGGTTTTACCAAAAGCCTATTTGGCCTAGATGCACTGCGTCTTCGTGGCGAATTGCGCGCTGTGTATGACGATTACAGCGAAGGCAGCACTAGCACCGACGGCAAAATCGATTACCGCGCTGGCCTAGGTCTTGAAATGGCCATTGGCAACCGTGAACCAGAAGTTGTTATCAAAGAAGTGCCAGTTGAGAAGATTGTTATCAAAGAAGTGCCAGTTGAGCGCGTTGTTATTCAAGAAGTGGCTCCTGAGCCAGTTAGTGTTGATGACGATGGCGATGGCGTGATCAATTCTTCCGATAAGTGCCCTAACACACCTGCTGGCGCTAAAGTTGATGGCAATGGCTGCGTTGTTGAGCAAACATTGGTGATGCGCGATATCACGTTTGAGTTTGACTCTGCTCGTTTGACTACAAACGCCCAGCGTTTAATGGAAAATGCCGTTGCTTTCTTGCGCTCAGACAGCTCAGCTCGCATCACTGTTGCTGGTCACACCGACAGCCGCGGTAGCGATTCTTACAACCTGAAATTGTCACGTGATCGTGCCAATGAAGTGCGTGATTACTTAGTTGGCTATGGTATCGAAGCTAACCGTCTGCAAGCAGTTGGCTACGGCGAAACTCGCCCAGTTGCTAGCAACGACAATGAGTCCGGCCGTGAGCTGAACCGCCGTGTAGAGTTCCGCATCCAAAAGTAAGGGTGTCACTCGCAAAATAAGAAAGGGTCCTTCGGGGCCCTTTCTTGTTTCTGCGTGCAAGTTCTTATACTTTAGCGCGCTATGACTACATCACAGACTGCAACAGACAATTCTGACGTGCCCGAGCCGGTGGCAGTACATCGCCAAGCGCGCGGTGAAGAGCGCCGCACCACCATTTTACGTGCCACTTGGCAGGTTGTATTGGCCGATGGCGTGCGCGGTGTTAAGCATCGTGCGGTGGCCAAAGCAGCAGGCGTGCCACTGGCCTCTACGACGTATTACTTCAAAGATATCCAAGAGCTGCTTATCCAGTCGTTTCAGCTTTTTGCTGAAGAGTCGTTGGCGCAATTTACTCGGCCATTTTGGCAGCGGGCCTATGAGCAAATGGCTGCGCTACCAAATGATGCTGACCGAGATGCACTTGAAGCAATTTTGATTGATCTCGCAGCAGAGTTTATTGAGCTAAGGCTGAATAAGCATCGCGAACATTTAGTCATGGAATATGCATTTTGGTATGCCGCATTGCACGATGCTGAGCTACAAGCGGCCGTGCGGCATATGGCATTGGAGTGGCTTAAATTACTGCAGCCTTGCCTGGCGCGCGTTAGTCTGGCTAATCAAGAGCAGGCGGCAAAATCTTTATTAGCCACGGTGCGCCGAATTGAGTACGAGGGTTTGATTCACAGCTCGGCAAGTCATCGTGACGGTTGGATACGTGAGGCCTTGGCGTATCAAGTGCATGGCTTATGGTAGCGGCTCTGCCGACTTGCTGGCAGGCACACTTAAGTGTGGAGTTTGATCAGGCTTATATGCAGCAGTTGCAGCTGTTTCTAGAGGCTGAGCGCGAAGCTGGCGAGCAAATTTACCCGCCTAACCAATTACGTTTTGCCGCTTTTCAGGCCACGTTATTTGCTGATGTGCGCGTGGTGATTATTGGCCAAGACCCCTATCACGGCGATGGCCAAGCTCAAGGTCTGAGTTTTTCTGTGCCGGAAGGGCAGACTCTTCCTCCGTCACTGCGAAATATCTTCCGAGAAATAAGCTCGGATTTAAATGTTTCTGCACCAGATTCAGGTGATTTATCGCGCTGGGCTGAGCAGGGTGTGTTGCTACTCAATAGCGTGCTGACAGTGCGCGCAGGCGAGGCTGCATCACATCAAAAGCAAGGCTGGGAGAAGTTCACTGATGCGGCCATTAGCGCGCTCAATGATCAGCGCGAGGGCATCGTGTTTTTACTATGGGGCGCCTATGCCCAGCGCAAAGGCCGCTTAATCGATCGCCAACGCCATCATGTATTAACGGCGGCGCATCCCTCGCCATTAGCCGCAAATCGCGGCGGCTGGTTTGGCTGCCGACATTTCTCACAAACCAATACATTTTTACGAGCTCACAAAAGCTCAGCCATTCATTGGGCATAAATAAGGAGTTGTTATGACGACATCCCCAGTAGCATTTGAAACTGTAGCAATGGCCAATGGCCGTCAAATCGGTGTCGCTACATTAGATAGTGAGCGCAGCCTGAATGCTTTAACGCTGGCCATGGTTGAGGCTTTATTGCCGCAGCTTGAGCAATGGGCAGCCGATGAGCAGGTCGCCATGGTGATTTTACGTGGTCGTGGCGAGCGTGCATTTTGCGCTGGTGGCGATGTTCGCGATTTGACGCAAGCGGCGCGTACGGGCGAGGGTGACCCACTTGCTCCGGCGGAGTTTTTCGCGCGTGAATACCGTTTGGATTATCTGATCCATCAATACGCCAAACCATTGCTAGTGTGGGGCACGGGTGTGGTAATGGGCGGTGGCATTGGCTTATTTGCTGGCGCGCGTTATCGCGTGGTGACTGAAACTTCACGTTTGGCGATGCCAGAGATTGGTATTGGCCTATATCCAGATGTTGGCGGCAGCTATTTCCTTTCGCGCTTAAGTGGGCGCATTGGTCTATTTTTGGGTTTAGGCGCTAGCCAACTCAACGCTGCCGATGCGTTATATCTTGGCATGGCTACGCACGCAGTGGCATCTAGCCAGTGGCAGGCGTTGTTAGATGACTTACAAGCGATAGGCAGCAGCGAACTACAGAATGGCATTGATGCCGTGCTAGGTAACTTAGCGCTCACAGAGCTGCCTGAGGCGCAGGTTGAGCCACGGGCAGAGGCTATTGAGGCCTTATGTGCGCATGATGATTTGAGCGCCCTAGACGTCGCCTGGCGCACGCAAGAGCTGCCTGATGATGCATGGCTAGCGAAGGCGATTAAAACTTACCGTAGAGGCTCACCGACTAGTGCAGCGTTGGTTTGGAAACAGTGGCATGAGAGCAAAACCATGAGCTTGGCCGATGTTTTCCGCCAAGAATGGATTATCTCAACGCAATGCGCTTTTCACGCTGATTTCCCTGAGGGTGTGCGCGCGCTTTTGGTCGATAAAGACTTATCGCCGCGATGGCAGCCAGCAACTTTGGCCGAGGTCAGCGTCAGCTTTATTGCAGAGCATTACGCTCTGCCAGAGGGCATGACGCATCCATTGGCGGATTTGTAGCCTTAAGCTTGGCGAATGAAGTCGTGGCGCGTTAAAGCCACGACGTTGCCATTGGGCAGATGCCACTGCAGATTTTCTGCGACTAAGCGCACGCTGGCCAACAGCCACAGCTGCTGCTCATCTGGCCAAGCCAGCGCAATAACTCGGCCCACAGCCTTATCATCAGCCATGATTGGCCAATCTAAGGAGGCATCGACAGCCTCTGACCATGGCGCGCGCAACCAGCACAGGCCGGTTTTCAGTTGGCCACGAAAATACAGTCTAGCCACAATTTCTTGGCCCATATAGCAGCCTTTTTGATAACTGACGCCATTCAAGCTGTGATAGTCGAGCTCTTGCGGCTGCCATTGATCGACTAGCGCTTGGTCAATGGTGACCTCACCGCTAGCAACGGCTTCGGCCTGCCATGCGGCTAAAGCTGAAGCATCAGCATTCACAGCTAAGGCAGCAGCCTCGCTAATTTTAAGTGCACGCGTGAGACCTGGCAGACGAACATAGTGAGCGTCGGCTTCAATTAACGTTGCATATGATGTTTCAGCCAATGCTTTGGGCAGCGCTTCAGCGCCCATTAAGCCGACAATTTCTTGCGTGCCCTGAGCAATACTCACTTTCGAAAATGCGCCGTACTTAGCCAAGCGTGCTTTCACTGCGGCGATTTGCGCCTGCGGCATCAGCAGTGCATAGCCGCCATCAATGCTGACCACCACGACACTCGCTTCAATGCGGCCTTTCAGGTTGAGTAAGCAGCCAAGGCTGGCTTGCTCTGCCGTGACTAATTTCATATCGCAGGATAATTGACCCTGCAAAAAGGTCAGCGCATCGGCACCGGTGAGTGTTAGAGCGGCCCATGCCAGCGGCACTGAGAGATTGGCACTGGCGCGCGCATTAGCAATGGCATGGCGCTGATCGAGCGTGGGGCAGGCGATGGTCATGATCGAAGCACTCCGTAAGCTATCAAAATAATAAATGTTACGCGGGCATTGGCATTTTAGCCGTCGCGTTGCTATCTCTTAGGCTTATATAATGCCGCGCTTATACGCCAGTTTGCAGAGGTTTTCCATGACGCGGCCATTTACTGAAGAAGAGCGCCGATTGCATTGGCAGTGTCGGCGCGGCTTAAAAGAATTAGATGTGATCTTTGAGCCGTATATGGAGGAGCATTATCGTGATGCGCCCATTAGCGATCAGCAAGTATTTCAGCGCATCTTGGCTGAAGAGGATGTCGATCTCCTCGCCTGGTTTATGCAATACACAGTGCCTGATGATGCCGAATATCGCCAGCTCATTGCCACCATCTTGGCTAAGTTGGCGCACACCTTGTGAGCTCCTGCCTTCGCGGCGTGAGGGCTACTTTCGCTGGCTAATGCTTGCCGCCGTGGCACTGGCTCCTTGGGCGGGCTTCGTGCCGTTGCAGTACCTCTTGCCGGCTTATGCAGTATTTGTCGGGCAGGCGATTTTACTGCTACGCCGCGCCAGCACTAGCGCACCTATCAGCGTGTTGCAGAAAACTGCCAATGGCTGGCGCTTAACCGATGAGCGCGGCGAGATTTATTTAGCCGAACTTGATGGCCCTGTGCGCGATTGGCCAGGCTTGCTCTGCCTAAGTTTTCGTCAACGCGCCGATGATGCGCTTGAGACTTCTAGTACTCATCCCGCAGCAGAAAAAAAGCGCAAGCACTGGCGACTTGCCATTTGGTCAGACCAACTCAGCACCACGCAATGGCGGCGCTTAAGAGTTAATGTCTTGTGGCGGCGGCGTCAGGTACCAAGATCGTATCTTCAGCCTGTGCCAAGCGCTCAGGATAATCCAAGGTGTAATGCAGGCCGCGCGACTCGCGACGGGCCAAGGAGCTGCGAATCATCAGCTCAGACACCATAACCAAGTTGCGCAGCTCGAGTAAGTTCGAGGACACGCGGTAATTGCTGTAGTACTCGTTGATCTCATTTTGCAGCAGCTCGACTCGGTGCAGGGCGCGCTCTAGGCGCTTGGTGGTGCGGACAATGCCCACGTAGTCCCACATAAAGCGGCGCAGCTCATCCCAGTTGTGCAAAATCACTACGTCTTCATCGGGGTTGCGAACTTGGCTAGCATCCCAAGCGGGGCTAGTTTTAGGCAGTGGCGTGTCGAGTAAGGCATGAATGCGCTTTGCGGCTGACATGGCAAAAACGAAGCATTCTAAAAGTGAGTTACTGGCCATGCGGTTAGCGCCATGCAGGCCAGTAAATGAGGTCTCGCCAATGGCAAACAAATGCGCGATATCGGTTTCGCTATGCAGGTCGACCATGACGCCGCCGCAAGTGAAGTGCGCGGTCGGTACCACTGGGATCCAATCTTTAGTGATGTCGATGCCCTGCGCTAAGCAGGTGTTGTAGATATTAGGAAAATGGCTGGTAACAAACTCTGGGTCTTTATGAGTGATGTCGAGCCAGACATGGCGTAGGCCGAGGCGCTTCATTTCAAAATCAATTGCGCGTGCGACGATATCGCGTGGTGCCAGTTCGGCGCGTTCATCGAAGCGCGTCATAAAGCGCTCACCATCAGGCAGTCTTAATATCGCACCTTCGCCGCGCATAGCTTCGGTAATTAAGAAGTTTTTTGCGCTGGGGTGGTAAAGGCTGGTCGGATGGAATTGGTTGAATTCCATATTGGCGACACGGCAACCGGCGCGCCAAGCCATGGCGATGCCGTCGCCGGTGGCAACATCGGGGTTGCAAGTGTATTGATAGGCCTTGCTAGCGCCGCCAGTGGCGAGAGCAACAAAGCGAGCGTTGTAGGTTTCGACTTCGCCGCTATCTTTATTCAGCACATAGGCGCCAGCCGCGTGGGCTTGCTCAGCGCTGCCATTGATAATTAAGTCGACGGCAATGCGCGATTCCAACAGATGAATATTCGAACGCGCCTGTACGCACTCAACTAAGGTTTTCGAAATCGCTCGGCCGGTGGTGTCGGCGGCATGGATAATGCGGCGATGAGAATGTCCACCTTCGCGCGTTAAATGCAGATGATCGCTTTCATCGAGGGTGAACTTCACACCTTGTTCGATTAGCCACTCAATGGCTTCAGGGCCGTGCTCGACGGTATGGGTGACGACATCTTCATGGCAAAGGTCTGCACCAGCGATCAAGGTGTCGCTCACGTGGCTGTCGACGGAGTCAGAGGCATCGACTGCGGCTGCCACGCCGCCTTGGGCATAATAGGTGCTAGCTTCGGTGAGCGCGGCTTTGGAAATCATGGCAATGCGCAATGACGAGTCAAGATTGAGCGCCAATGTTAAGCCGGCGGCTCCACCACCAATGATAAGTACGTCATAGGAAAAAGAGGTTGCCATGGCTTAGTCGCTGAAAAAAAGTGCTTGGATGATGCCACAGTCTGTGCGGATGTAACGGCTAAACGGCATTGAATAATTGCGAAAAGCATCATGTCTATATAGCGTGTCAGCGAATTATAGTATTTTGCGTTATCGGCCCATGCTAGCTTTTAGCGCGCGACCTTGCGAGGAGAGGACACCTGATGCGATCGACGAAACCCCTAACAGTCTGGCTGTTTGCAGTCATGACAGCGCTGAGCGCGAACGTCAGTTTTGCCGACACGGCCCCTGATTTTGCCGACATCGTGGCGGATGTGAGCCCGTCGGTGGTGAACATCAGCTCAACCATTAAGAGCAAGCGCTCGCAGGCCAGCGGCAACGAAGACATTCAGGAATTGCTGCGCCGCTTCTATGGCCTAGAGTCGCAGCCGACACAGCCGCGCGTGCAGCAGTCGTTTGGCTCTGGTTTTATTATCAGCAGCGATGGCTATGTGCTGACCAATAATCATGTCATCGATGGCGCCGACAAAGTCATTGTGCGTTTGAGTGATCGCCGCGAAATCGAAGCTAAGGTTATCGGCACCGACCCGCGCACCGATATTGCGCTCATCAAAATCGCCGCCAAAGACTTGCCGACAGTGCGCATTGGTAAGCCAGCAGACTTACGCGTTGGCGATTGGGTGCTAGCTATTGGCTCACCATTTGGTTTCGATTACTCGGCGACTTCAGGCATTGTCAGCGCGAAGGCACGAGCCTTGCCTAGCGAAGCCTACGTGCCCTTTATCCAAACCGACGTTGCCATCAACCCAGGTAACTCTGGCGGACCATTATTTAATAGCCAAGGTGAAGTAGTCGGCATCAACTCGCAAATTTACAGCCGCTCCGGTGGCTTCATGGGCTTGTCGTTCTCTATTCCCATGGATGTTGCAATGGAAGTTGTGCAGCAGCTGCGCGACAAGGGCAAAGTTAGCCGTGGTTGGCTAGGTGTGGCCATCCAAGAAGTAACTAAAGATCTTGCCGATGCCTATGGCCTACCACGTCCGGCAGGTGCCTTGATCGCCAGTGTTGAGCCTAAGTCACCAGCCGATAAAGCCGGCCTGAAAGCGGGCGATATCGTTACTCAATTCAATGGTAAAGACATTAATTTATCAGCTGAACTGCCACAGGCGATTGGTCGTGCAACGGTAGGTGAAACCTATACGATGACCTTGTTCCGTGAGCGCAAAGCACAAACCGTCAGCATTATGATGGAGGCTTTGCCGGAGGAAGATGTCGCGGCAGAATCAGCGGATCAGCCTGATTTATCTCGCCTAGGTATGCGCTTGCGCGACTTGCAGCCTATCGAGAAGCAGCAGTTAAAAGTCACTGGTGGCGCGCTGATTGTGCAAGTAGTTGAAGGTTCTGGTGCTGAGGCCGGTTTGCGCCCAGGTGATGTCATTACTCAGGTCGGCAGCACAGCAATTGACGGTGCTCGTGACTTTGTGGCGGCAGTACGCAAGCTAAAGCCTGGCAGTACCGTACCACTGCGGGTTACACGCCAAGGTAATACGCAAATTGTGGCTCTGAAAATCGAAGCCGCTGAACCCAATAAGTAAGTTTGTTGGCCGCAATGATTGCCCCTAATCATTGTGGCCAAATCTATCCCGCGTTTAAGCAGCGCTATCTTTGGTCGGCGTCGAGCGAATCAGCTACACTACGCCCTCATTTTTCAGCCCCTCAATGGGTGAGTGTTCGTGTCCGATATCCAGCATATTCGTAATTTCTCCATCATCGCGCACATCGACCATGGCAAGTCGACCCTCGCTGACCGCTTTATTCAAATCTGCGGCGGCTTAACTGAGCGTGAAATGCAATCGCAAGTTCTTGATTCTATGGATCTTGAACGCGAGCGCGGCATCACCATTAAGGCTCACTCGGTAACGCTGTATTACACCAGTCAGGTCGATGGCATTCGCTACCAACTCAACTTCATTGATACCCCAGGCCACGTCGACTTCTCCTATGAAGTCAGTCGTTCGCTGGCGGCCTGTGAAGGCGCGCTGCTAGTAGTTGATGCCGCGCAAGGTGTTGAAGCGCAGTCGGTAGCCAATTGCTATACCGCGCTTGAGCAAGGCCTTGAGGTCATGCCGGTGCTGAATAAAATCGATTTACCGCAAGCCGATCCCGATCGTGTCTGTGAGGAAATCGAAGAGATTATTGGTGTTGAGGCGCTTGATTCTCCGCAATGTAGTGCGAAAACAGGTTTAGGCGTTGTTGAAGTGCTCGAAGCACTGATCGCGCGTATTCCGCCGCCAGTTGGCGATCGTGAAGCTCCATTACAGGCACTGATCATCGACTCTTGGTTCGACAACTATCTGGGCGTGGTGTCATTGGTTCGTGTCAAAAATGGCAAGGTGAAAAAGGGCGATAAGATTCTGGTGAAGAGTACTGGCCAGCATCATATCGTCTCCAGCGTTGGTGTTTTCAACCCCAAGCATTCTGAAACCGATGGCTTGTATGCCGGCGAAGTTGGCTTTGTCATTGCCGGCATTAAGAATATTTTTGGCGCCCCGGTGGGCGACACCTTAACGCTCAACACCACGCCAAATGTCGACATATTGCCCGGCTTTAAAAAGGTTAAGCCGCAGGTCTACGCCGGCTTATTTCCGATTTCTTCAGATGACTATGAGCCATTTCGCGATGCGCTATCGAAGCTGACGCTAAATGACTCGGCGCTATTTTTTGAGCCTGAATCATCCGATGCGCTAGGCTTTGGCTTCCGCTGCGGCTTCTTAGGCATGCTGCACATGGAGATCGTGCAGGAGCGCTTAGAGCGTGAATACAATCTTGACTTGCTAACGACGGCACCAACCGTGGTCTATGAAATTGAGACCAAAAAAGGCGACGTGCTCTACATCGATAACCCATCAAGACTGCCTGATACTGGCTCTATCGAAGACTTCCGCGAGCCGATTGCTGAGTGCCATATTTTGGTGCCGCCAGACTATGTTGGCGATGTCATCAAGCTCTGCCAAGAGCGGCGTGGCGTGCAAAAAAGCTTACTCTTTCATGGCAAGCAAGTCGCGTTAACTTACGATGTGCCGATGGGTGAAGTCGTGCTCGATTTCTTCGATAAGTTGAAGTCATGTTCGCGCGGTTATGCCTCGCTTGACTACACTTTTGTGCGTTTTGAATCGACTCGCTTGGCGCGTATCGACATCCTCATTAATGGCGAACGCGTCGATGCCTTGGCGATGATTTGCCACGTCGATAACGCGCGTTATCGCGGCGGTGCCATTGTTGAGAAAATGAAAGAGCTGATTCCACGGCAGATGTTTGATGTTGCGATTCAGGCCGCCATTGGCACGCAGATTGTTGCTCGCCAAACCGTGAAAGCCATGCGTAAAGACGTGTTGGCGAAATGCTACGGCGGCGATGTTAGCCGTAAGCGCAAGCTCCTCGATAAGCAGAAGCAGGGCAAAAAGCGCATGAAGCAAGTCGGTAATGTTGAGATTCCGCAGGAAGCGTTCTTGGCCGTGTTGAAGGTCGATAAATAACCCTGAGGTAGCGTCTGTGGATATTGATTTTTCGCTCGTACTAACGCTTGCCGTGATGATTAGCGGTGCGCTTTGGGCCTTCGATGCCGTACTGCTGAAGCCAGGCCGTCGTGAGCGCCTACAGGCTGCTGAGCAGCAGGCGGCTAATGGTGGGCAAATATTGCCAGCATCAGCCGCTACCGAAATCATGCGCGAGCCTTGGTTGTTTGAGACCGCGCATGGCTTTTTCCCCGTATTGGCCGTGGTGTGGGTGCTGCGCTCGTTTATCGCAGAGCCGTTCACTATTCCTTCAGGCTCGATGATTCCGACTCTGCAAGTTGGTGATTATGTGCTGGTCAATAAGTTCGCTTACGGCCTACGCCTGCCAGTTTTGGGTACTGAGATTTTGCCCGTCGCTGAGCCCAGGCGCGGCGATGTGATGGTCTTTAAATTCCCAGCCAACCCATCGATAAATTACATCAAGCGCGTTATCGGCCTTCCCGGCGATGTCATAGAAAGCCGCAATGAAGTGTTATTTATCAATGGTGTAGAGGCATCTCGTGAGCTGCAATCAGCCTTGCCAGAAGCTGAGTTAGGCGAAGAGATTTATCTGGAAAACTTAAACGGTGTCAGCCATTTCACTCGTGAAGAGGCGGGCATGCAACCTGCTGGACCAATGTGGTCATACACAGTGCCAAAAGGTGAATACTTCATGATGGGCGACAACCGTGACAACTCCAATGACAGTCGTTTTTGGGGCCCTGTTGCCGAAAATCTCATCGTTGGTCGCGCATTTTATATTTGGATGCATAAGCAACCCGGCCTGCACCTACCGATATTTTCGCGCAATGGCAGCATTCAGTGAGTGATGCACTCGCGCGTCTACAACGCACCATCGGATACACATTTCGTGATCTAGAGTGGTTACGTTTAGCGCTCACACATCGCAGTGTGTCTGGTCGCCGCAACAATGAGCGGCTTGAGTTTCTCGGCGATGGCCTGCTGAACTTTGTCGTTGCCGACTGCTTATATTTGCAGTTTCCCGAAGAGGATGAAGGCCGATTATCGCGCTTGCGAGCGACCTTGGTTAGACAAGATAGCCTAGCCATCATTGCCCGCGAATGGTCGCTTGGCGATTATTTGATGATGGGTTCTGGTGAGCTAAAAAGCGGTGGTTATCGCCGCGAATCAATCTTGTCGGATACCGTAGAAGCGGTCATCGGCGCTATGTATCGCGACGGCGAAAGCATGCCGGCGATGACTGAGCATCTCCGCCGTTGGCTTGGCGAGCGCTTGAGCGGTATCGTGGTTGGCGATAGCTTAAAAGATCCGAAAAGCCGTCTGCAGGAATGGTTGCAGGCGCGCCGCTTGGAGCTGCCGCAATACGAAGTTTTGCTAGTCACTGGCGAGGCTCATGATCAGTTTTTTCAAGTGCGTTGTGATGTGCCGCATGTCAGTGCCTCGCAACCGGCATTTAGCACGGAAGGCAGTGGCGTGAGCCGTCGTTTTGCTGAGCAGGAAGCGGCGAATGTCGCTTTGCAAAAACTCTTACCGCCCCCGAAATTGGGCTTACGTACCGGGCCATCAAAGCCCACATCAGGACAGTAATATGGCCAATGACGATGTCATTAATGCCTTTTTTGGCGGCGGCGAAAGCTCAAAAGAATTCTCCAGCGATTATCGCTGTGGCTATGTCTCTATTGTGGGGCGGCCCAATGTCGGCAAATCGACTTTGCTCAACCATATTTTGGGGCAAAAACTTTCTATTACCTCGCGTAAGCCGCAGACCACTCGCCATCGCATTTTAGGCATTGTTAGCCGCGACAATGTGCAGGTGATTTACGTCGACACACCAGGCATTCATGGTGAAGAACGCAAAGCCATTAACCGCTATATGAACCGTGCGGCGACCTCAGCGTTGCGTGATGTCGATGTGGTGCTATTTGTCATCGATGCGCTGAAGTGGACTACCGATGATGAGCTGGTGCTGGAAAAGCTGAAAACATCGAAGCTGCCAGTGATTTTGGTGATCAACAAAGTCGATACGGTGGATGACAAAGCCGCGATCTTGCCTTTGATTGAGAAGCTCTCGCAGCGCATGGAATTCGTCGATGTGTTGCCAGTATCGGCGCTACGCGGTCATAACTTAGAAGAGCTGCACTCGGCGGTTGGCAAACGCCTGCCATTGTCGCCACCATTTTTTGATGAAGGCCAAATCACCGATCGCTCGCAGCGTTTCTTAGCGGCGGAAATGGTGCGTGAAAAAATCATGCGCCAACTCGGTGAAGAGATTCCTTACGAGCTCACGGTAGAAATCGAAGAGTTCAAAAAGGAAGGCAAGCTGCTGCGTATTTCGGCCTGCATTTTGGTCGAGCGCGAAGGCCAAAAGAAAATCGTCATTGGCGATGGCGGCAGTCGTTTAAAGCTTATTGGCACCGAAGCTCGCTTAGACATGGTGAAAATGTTCGATAGCAAAATCATGTTATCGCTGTGGGTGAAAGTGAAAGGCGGTTGGTCCGATGATGAGCGCGCACTAAAGAGCTTAGGCTATAGCAGCGACTGATCATGAATGAAAAGACCTGGTATCCAGCGTATGTCTTGCATGCGCGCGCGTATCGCGAAACCAGTGTCTTGGCGGATTTATTTCTGCCAGAGTTTGGCCGTATCACCGCCATTGCGCGCGGTGCACGGCGCAAAGGCCAGCAAGTTCCCAGTGTTTTTCAGCCCTATTTTATTCAGCTAGCAGGCCAGAGTGAGTTGCGCGCTGTGGCAGCGCTAGAGGCGACATCGCAGGCTTTATCGTTGCAGGGCGGGGCGCTGTTTTCGGGGCTTTATTTGAATGAGCTACTGGTGCGTTTATTACCGCGCGAGCTAGCCCAACCTGAACTCTTTGTTGCCTATGCCGGCGCTTTGGGTGCGCTCAGTGAGCTTGAGATAGCCGATGCTGAGGCCATTGCGCCGATTTTGCGCAGCTTTGAGCGTCAGTTACTCGAAAGCATGGGGCAGTGGGCTAGCAATACCAGCGAGGCCGAGAGCGGCGAGCCACTGCAAGCGCAGCAGTATTATCAGTACTATCCTGAACACGGCTGGTTGCAGGCGCGTGAGGGCCAGCGCGGCGCTTGCTTGGGCGAAGATATTTTAGCGGTGCATGCTGAGGATTTATCTACACTTAGCCGTCTGCGCTTGGCTAAGGCCTTGTATCGTAGTGCCTTAGCGCCATTACTGGGTGACAAGCCATTGAAAAGTAGAGATTTATTTGCTGCACTGCAAGCCAGTGCGAAGCCGGAGATGCCAACATGAGCGACGTATTATTGGGCGTGAATATTGATCACGTGGCAACGCTGCGCCAAGCCCGTGGCACGCGTTATCCTGAGCCGGTCTATGCCGCCTTGGTGGCCGAAGAGCATGGCGCCGATGGCATCACCGTGCATCCACGCGAAGATGGTCGTCACATTCAGCTACGTGATGTGCGTTTGCTATCGCAGCTTTTACAAACGCGGATGAACTTAGAAATGGCCGTGACTGAGGCCATGCTCAGCTTCGCGGAAGAGATTAAACCAGCCAATATTTGTCTAGTGCCAGAAAAGCGCGAAGAGCTGACTACCGAAGGTGGCTTGGACATCATCGCCGGCTTTGACCGTGTGCAGGCCGCCTGCCAGCGCTTAGGGCGTCAGGGCATGGATGTGTCGCTGTTTATCGATCCGGAGCCGGCACAAATCGATGCTGCCATTCGTGCTGGTGCGCCAACGATTGAACTGCACACCGGTGCTTATGCCGATGCGCAAACGCCGGAGCAAGTGGCTTTTGAGCTCAAGCGTATTCGTGATGCGGCAGAGTACGCAGCTGGTAAATTAGTGGTTAATGCGGGTCATGGTTTGCACTATCACAACACTCAAGCTATTGCGGCAATCTCTGCTTTTCATGAGCTTAATATTGGCCATGCACTGATTTCGCATGCGTTGTTTAGCGGCCTGGGCAATGCCGTCAAAGAGATGAAAACCTTGATGCAAAACGCGCGCCGCGACGCACTCTTAGCGGAGCTTGCGGCGCGATGAATGACGAGCAGTTTGAAGCCTATTTAACCACCTGCTCTCAAGCCCTTGCCGCTAAGCAAGCCGCCATCGTTGCTGAACATACAGACTTCGCTGAGCTGAGCTGGCAGCTCGATGCAGCAGTCACGAAAATTCGTTTTAATGATGGCTCAGGTGAGCGCCTGTGTTTTGGTGTGACGGCCATCGGCACTTTTGCTGCGGCGCAAGAAACCTGGAAATGGTCATGGGCCAATAGCAAACTGCCGCAAGCCGCACGCGACAGCGCTGAGGTGTTAAAAAATCTGCAAGCTGTGACCGATTACGATTGCTTCGCAGACACGGAAGCCTTTGCTGTGGATGACGCGATGGCCTGGGAGTTAGCCGCGGCATCAGTGGCGTATCTCGAGGCTGATGGCTGTTTTCGAGCGCGCAACCGGGACACCTGGTTATTTTTGGCGCTGCATCGCTATTGATTTAGCGGGCATGAAACTCACACGTTCAGCGCCAAAAAAAACGGCTCGATGCAAACCATCGGGCCGTTTTTTATTGCATCAATTTAGCTTAGCGCTGGAGCTCGATGCTGCCATTGACCGTGATACGCACACGGCTTTCGCCGCCGGCCATATCTTGTGTCGGCACGCTATCTGACTCTACCTTCATTGCCATCGCGCGCATCATCATCGGTGGGCGATAGTCATTGCCAGTCGAACCTATGCTCATTTGCACTAAGTCGTAGCGCTTAGCACCCCAAGACTTAGTCACCAACGCGGCTTTGTCGCGGAAGGCAGCAATGGCCTCCTGCGTGAGCGTGTCTTCCAATGCACGGCGTGTACTTTCGGCTACGGTGAAATCTATGCTGCGCAGCTGTAAATGACTTTGTAGCTTGGCGATCAGCTCGCTGGCCGCTTTAAAGTCAGTGGACTCAAGTTCTAATGTGGCTTGGCCGCGCCAGCCTTCAATTTTCTGGGCACGGGTATAGACCGGATAGCTGCTTTGGTTGCCAGTGCTGACTTTCACGGTTTTATAAAGCTTTGCTTTCGCTAAGCTTAAGTTCATTGCTTCAGTCAACGTTTTTGCCAAAGACACGGGGTCTTTGTCATTTGCTTCGATGGTCAGTTTGGCGCTGAGCAGATCATTGGCCAAGACGCGAGAGACCTCAGTTTGAAAGTCCACACGTTGCATGGGCAGCTTGTCGTCGGCCCAGCTCGGGAGCGAGACAGTTGCCATCAGCAGAACAAGACCGATAGGTTTTAAACGTGTGGCGGCGAACGAGGCCATAGAGCTCTCCAAGATTATTAGATCTACAAGAAGACGGTTTCGACTCGGAAACGATGACACGGCGCTAGATAAATCGCCAGCGGGCCTTAGCAACTAGGGGAGAAGTGGGTTTTCGAGGCCTACGCTGGCTTGTTCGCCATCATCGAGTAGTGGGCGTTTGATCAAGCTGGGATTGGCTACGATTAGCTCGGCAATGCCTTCGGCGCTGGCAGCTAGTGCTTGGCGCTCAGCATCGAGTTTACGCCAGCTAGTGCCGCGCTTATTGAGCAGAGGCTCGCCAACAAGCGCGTACCAGCGCAGTACTTCATCATGGCTAGGCGGCTGCTTTTTCAGATCACGAAAATTGTAGGCCGTGGTGCTCGCGTCTAGACGCACCACGGCTTTTTTCATGCTGTCGCAGGCCTTAATGCCAATCAGCGTGAGCATGGCTTAACCCAGCAGCTGCTGTTCGCGCAGCAGTGCAACAATCTGCGCGGCGGCAGCGGCGTTGCTAACAGCTAGCTGTTGTGGGGCAATGCTGGTGCCGGCATCACGCACGCGCACACTGCGCTCGCCAACGACTTCTTCCGGCACGATTACGATCACACCAGCGCCTTGTAGAGCGTGAACAACGCCACTTTCGCTGGCAATGGCCGGTAGTGCACCTGCTTGGAACAGCGCCGATTCAAGCTGCTCAGCTAGGGCCTGAGCGCCACTCGCCTCAATGACGATGCGCACAGCGGCTTGGCCTAAGCGACGGGCGCGATCACCAGTGGTGACCGGCACTAGCGTATCGTTGTCATCACCAGCATCAAGGCGGGCGCTGATCATGCCGGCACCGACTGTGATGTTGTTTAGGCGATCGATGATGATGAGGCTGCCGGTGGCATGGCAGTCTTTATAGGCATCGAAGGCGACAGCGCGAGTGAACTGCACGCGGCATAGGGCGATGCCATTGAGCGTTAATTGCTCGGCAGGGCTAGTGGCCAGCGTGTTGACATCGATCTGATGAATGATCTCCGTAACACGGCCACTGGTAAAGGTGGTGCCGAGCTTGAAGTCGTAGGTTTTGCCAACTTGCATGGCCTGCTCGTGCATCCACACCACGTGCGCTTCAAAGCCATGCGCCATGGTCAATGTGTCATCGGCGGCAACAATCATATCGCCGCGAGAGATATCAATTTCGTCATTGAGCGTGAGTGTGATGGCTTGGCCGACATACGCCTCTGCCAGCTCACCTTCCCAGACCACAATCGATTTTACCGTGGAGGTTTTACCGGATGGCAGCGCTTTAATCGCCATGCCCGGCGTCACCGTGCCAGCAGCAATAGTGCCGCAGAAGCCACGGAAGTTAAGGTTAGGTCGGTTCACGTATTGCACGGGCAGACGCAGTGTATCGAGCGCGGTGTCACGCTGCAGCGGCAACGAGTCTAAGAGCGCAAGCATCGCTTGGCCGTCATACCATGGCATTTTTGTGCTGGCATTAACGACGTTTTCGCCTAGCAGCGCCGACATCGGCACGTAGTGAATATCGGGCACATTCAGCGGCGCGACAAAGGCTTCGTATTCCGCTTTGATCTCATCAAAACGAGCTTGGCTATAGTCGACCAAGTCCATTTTATTGATGGCCACAACAAAATGCTTGATGCCGAGCAGCGAGCAAATAAAGCTATGGCGACGAGTTTGTACTTGCACGCCATAGCGGGCATCGATAAGCAAAATAGCAACATCGGCGGTTGATGCACCGGTGGCCATATTACGTGTGTACTGCTCATGGCCTGGAGTATCGGCAATGATGTATTTGCGGTTATCGGTGGCGAAGAAGCGGTAAGCGACATCGATGGTGATGCCTTGCTCACGCTCGGATTGTAGACCATCAACCAGTAGCGCTAAATCAACGACTTCACCGGTGGTGCCATGTTTAACGCTGTCACGCGTGATGGCGGCAAGCTGATCTTCGAAGATCATTTTTGAGTCATGCAACAGACGGCCGATTAAGGTCGATTTGCCATCATCAACACTGCCGCAGGTGATAAAGCGCAGCATGTCTTTGTGTTCGTGCTGGTGCAGGTAATCCTGAATATTGTCGATACTTTCAATGATCATTAGAAATAGCCTTCGCGTTTTTTCTTTTCCATCGAACCCGATTCATCGTGGTCAATGGCACGGCCAGAGCGTTCCGAGGTGCGGGTAACCAGCATCTCTTGAATGATCTCGGGCAGTGTGGCGGCATCAGATTCAACTGCGCCGGTTAATGGGTAGCAGCCCAGCGTGCGGAAGCGCACATTTTTGATCATCGGCACTTCGCCTTCGCGCAGCGGCAGGCGTTCGTCATCGACCATGATCAACATACCGTCGCGCTCTACGACAGGGCGTGGTGCTGACAAATACAGTGGCACGATTTCAATTTGCTCGAGATATAGGTATTGCCAAATGTCGAGCTCAGTCCAGTTCGACAACGGGAAAACACGAATTGACTCACCCTTGTTGATGCGGCCGTTGTAGAGGTTCCACAATTCAGGACGCTGCACTTTAGGATCCCAGCGATGGTTCTTGTCGCGGAAGGAGTACACACGCTCTTTCGCACGTGATTTCTCTTCATCGCGGCGCGCACCGCCAAAAGCGGCATCGAAGCCGTGCATGTTCAGCGCCTGTTTTAAGGCCTGAGTTTTCATAATATCGGTGTATTTCGAGCTGCCGTGATCGAATGGGTTGATGTTCGCTGCCACGCCTTCTTGGTTGGTATGCGAGATCAATTCCATGCCAGCCTCTTTGGCCATGCGGTCGCGAAACTCGATCATTTCCTTGAACTTCCACGTGGTATTCACGTGCATCAAGGGAAATGGCGGCTTGCCGGGTGCAAAGGCTTTACGCGCGAGGTGCAACATCACCGTCGAATCTTTGCCGATGGAGTAAAGCATCACGGGGTTGTCGAACTCGGCGGCAACCTCACGAATGATATGAATAGACTCGGCCTCAAGTGCCTTGAGGTGAGTCATGCGATGTGCTGAAAGCGTCATGCGCGAATATTCCTCTAAAAAGACTCTTAATCTACTAAACGGAGCAGGTCGTTAATGCTGGTTTTGCTGCGCGTTTGCGCGTCGACTTTTTTCACAATGACGGCGCAGGTCAGGCTGTAGCGGCCGTTGTCGCGTGGCAATGAGCCGGGCACGACCACTGAGCCAGCCGGCACGCGACCATAGCTAATTTCGCCAGTTTCGCGATCATAAATTGGGGTCGATTGGCCAATGAAAACGCCCATCGAAAGCACTGAGCCTTCACCGATAATCACGCCTTCAACGACTTCTGAGCGAGCGCCGATGAAGCAGTTATCTTCGATGATGGTGGGGTTGGCTTGCAGTGGTTCGAGCACGCCGCCAATGCCAACGCCACCGGAGAGGTGAACGTTTTTGCCGATCTGAGCGCATGAGCCGACAGTAGCCCAGGTATCAACCATTGAGCCCTCATCGACGTAAGCGCCGATGTTGACGTAGGAGGGCATGAGTACGGTATTACGCGCGATAAAGCTGCCACGGCGTGCGACGGCTGGTGGCACTACGCGGATGCCCGAGGCTTCGAATTGCGCGGCATTCCAGTCGGCAAATTTGGTCGGTACTTTGTCGTAAAACTGCATGCCGCCGCCGGCGGGCACAGGGATATTGTCATTGAGGCGGAACGATAGCAGCACAGCTTTTTTCAGCCATTGATTGACGATCCATTCGCCGTCGACTTTTTCGGCTACGCGTGCGCTGCCATTGTCGAGCATGTCCAAGGCTTGCACGACAGCATCGCGTACTTCTTGTGGTGCGTTGCTTGGGGAAAATTCGGCACGGCGCTCAAAGGCGTCTTCGATCAGTTGGGCTAAGCTCATGGTTATCTCCAAATCAAAAATTGCGACGGCATTTAGCGCGTCATAAAGTCACGAATTCGTTCAGCGGCTTCGATGCATTCGTCGAGGCTCGCCACTAAGGCCATGCGCACATAGCCTTCGCCGGGGTTATGACCGTGTTCATCAGCACGTGCCAAATAGCGGCCGGGCAGCACAGTAACTGCTTGTTGTGCATGCAGTTCGCGAGCAAAGTCTTCATCTGAACCAGGTGTCTTCGCCCAGAAATAAAAGCCAGCGTCTGGCGCATGCAGGGGCAATACCGGGTTGAGAATGTCGAAAACTTGGGCGAACTTGGCGTTGTATCGGGCGCGATTGTCGCGCACATGGGCCTCATCGCGCCAGACCTTTGCAGAAACTTGCTGATGTTGTACTGGCATGGCTGAGCCATGGTAGGTGCGATAGCGCAGAAATGCGCTCATCACGTTGGCATCGCCAGCAACAAAGCCGGAGCGCAGGCCGGGTAAATTTGAGCGTTTCGATAACGAATGAAACACCACGCAGTTGCGGTAATCATCTCGCGCAAGCGATGCACACGCTTGTAGCAGACCTACAGGCGGTACGGCCTCATCGCGATAAATCTCGGAGTAACACTCGTCGGAGGCGATGATGAAGCCGTAGCGATCACTGAGCGCGATGAGCTTTTTTAGGGTCTCCATGCTGAGTAGCGCGCCAGTGGGGTTGCCGGGTGTGCATAGATAAATCAGTTGTGTGCGCTGCCACACGCTTTCAGGTACAGCATCGAAGTCTGGCTGAAAGGCGCTGGCTTCGGTGCAGGAAAGGAAATAGGGCTCGGCTCCGGCAAGCAGCGCCGCGCCTTCATAAATTTGGTAAAACGGATTGGGCATGAGTACCAAAGGCTTGTCGCCACTGACACCACGATCAATCACCGCTTGAGCTAAGGCAAACAGGGCCTCGCGCGTGCCGTTAACGGGTAATACCTGTGTGGCGGGATTAACCTCGTGCAGCTGAAATCGGCCACATAACCATTCAGCAATGGCCTCACGAATGACGGGCAGACCAAGCGTGCTGGGATAGGTCGACAAGCCCGCTAAGCCATCACGCAGCGCTTCAACGGCAAATGCAGGGGCTGGATGGCGCGGCTCGCCAATCGACAGCGCAATCGGCTTAAGGCCGGCCGGCGCACTGTGATTAGCGAAGAGCTTGCTCAGCTTCTCAAACGGGTAGGGATGCAGCAACGCTAAGTCTGGGTTCATGCGGCTCTCATATTCAAAAAGTCTTCACTAGTGCTGGGCTTAGCGTGCGTCGAGCTGAGTGCGCAGCGCATCACATAAGCGCTCGCATAACTCAGGGTCAGAAATCGGCTGTTGCTCACTGTCGGTGAGAAAGAATATATCTTCGGCACGCTCGCCTAAGGTGGCGATGCGGGCATTTTGTAGATTGACCTTATGCTCCATGAAAATGCGGCCAATATGCGCCAGCAGGCCGGGGCGATCGAGCGCGACAATTTCAACTACGGTGTGTTGGTTAGCTAAGTCATTGCTTAGGCGGACATCGGTGCGCACGTCGAAATGCTTGAGCTGGCGCGGCAGGCGGCGTTGCACCAAGGTTGGAAACTCATCGGGTTCCGCCAGTGCCTCGCGCAGATGCGCACCTAGGTGTTTGAGGCGCACGGGATCATTAATGGGCTGGCCATTTTCATCGAGCACAACATAGCTATCGAGTGAATAGCGGCTGGTCGAGGTGATAATGCGCGCGTCCATAACGGTGAGGTTGAGCTGGTCGAGCTCAGCCACGGTGGCAGCAAATAGGTTTGGCATATCGCGCGTATAAACAAAGATCTGCGTCGCGCCATCGTATTGGCCGTTATGGTTTTCGCGCACCAGCACCAAAGGGCCGGCCTCGTGTGAGTGGGCAAGCATGGCTTCGGTGTGCCAGGCAATATCTTCTGCCGCCTCGTGCAGGAAGTAGTCATCGCCCAAATGTTCCCAGAGCGAATTGACGGCATCGGCCTTAACGCCTTGGGCAAGCAAAATATCCAGCGCATTGGCGCGTGCTTGCGTGACCCATTCCGGCTTAGCAATGGGGTTGATTAAGCCGCGGCGCAAAGCTTGCTTGGTTTGCATATAGAGCTGGCGTAAAAGCGAGGCGCGCCAAGAGTTCCACAGCGTTGGGTTGGTCGCACAAATATCGGCAACGGTGAGCGAATAGAGATAATCCAAATGCACGACATCGCCAACTTTTTGCGCAAACTCGTTAATCACATCGGGGTCGGAAACGTCTTTTTTCTGCGCCGTCACCGACATCACCAAATGGTTTAGCGCCAGCCACGACACTAGGCCGGCATCCCATTTGCCTAGACCATGATTAATGCAGAAATCGTAAGCGTCGACTGCGCCTAATTCAGAGTGATCGCCGCCGCGGCCTTTGGCGATGTCATGAAACAAGCCTGCCAAATACAGCAGTTCAATCTTCGGCAGATTGTTGGCCACTTGCGCAACAACAGGGAAACGCTCCTCCATTTCGGCGTAGCGAAAGCGCCGCATATTTTTCAGCACCAATAAAGTGTGCGCATCGACCGTGTAGATGTGGAAAAGGTCGTACTGCATCTTGCCAATAATGGCGCCGAAGGCCGGAATATAAAGCCCTAGTACGCCATAGCGCTTCATTTTCCGCAGCGATGAAAATAGCGCCGTGCGGCAGCGCATCAGTTCCATAAACAACGACTTATTGCGAATGTCATTGCGGAACTTATCGTCGATAAGTGGCAGGTGCTGCATGATCAAACGGATGGTGCTGGCGCGTACTTTGTGCACTTCCGCGCGCTCACCGAGCAATACGAAAACCTCGAGCAGTGCCGATGGCGTACGGCGAAATACATCTTCACTGGTGACTTGAATAGCGCCATCACGAATCTGAAAGCGATTGTTGATGGGGATGATTTCATCATCTTCGGCGTGACCTAAAATAGCCTCCTCGAAGTATTGCAGCAGCAACTCATTGAGCATGGAGATGCGCGTAGCGGCGCGATAATAATCCTGCATCAGCTGTTCAACACCACGGTTGGCTACGGTGTCGGTATAGCCAAAAAGTTCGGCAATATGGCGCTGATAATCAAATAAAATGCGGGTTTCGTTACGATGGCTAATCTTGTTGAGAGCAAAACGAAAACGCCAAAGCACGCATTGGCAGGCATCAATTTCATCGAACTCGGCTTCCGTTAAAAAACCGTGAGCGATGAGGCCGCGCAAGGTGTCGGCGCCGAAATGGCGCTTGGCAACCCAGCCAATTGTTTGGATATCGCGAAGGCCGCCTGGTGCGTTTTTAAGGTCGGGCTCAAGGTTGTATTCGGTATTGTTGTGCTTGCCGTGGCGAGCGATTTGCTCATCGCGCTTAGCAATAAAAAAAGCTTTTCCTGGCCAAAGCTGGTCTGGCCCAGTAACGCGCAGCATGTCGTCGCGCAGTGTAGCTTCACCAACTAAGGTGCGTGACTCCATGAGGTTTGTCGCGATGGTGATGTCGTCGGTGGCAAGGCGAACGCAGTCGCTGAGCGAGCGCACGCTAGAGCCGACATCGAGACCTAAATCCCACAAATAGGTGATGAATGCACTTACTGCGGCTTGCAGCGTCTCATCTAGGTTGTCTTCTCGATGCAACACTAAGACATCGACATCGGATTGCGGTAGTAGCTCGGCGCGGCCATAGCCGCCGACGGCCAGCAGGCTCAAGTCATGAGCTTTATCTAGGCTTAGCGCCAACCACGCATCGCGCAACACTTCATCGATAGCGGCGGCCCATTCGCGCACCAATAAGCGCACGTCGCGGCCTTGGTCAAAGCGTTCGAAAAGCTGAGCCAAGGCAGCTTTCAATTGTGCCTTGTCATGCGTGGCGTTTAGTGTCGCCGCCGAAATGGCGCTCATGCGGCGGTATCGGCAAGAAAGCTTAAGTCTTCATCTGCACGAGCGGTGAGTACTTCCACGCCGGTCTCGGTGACCAAAAGTGTGTGCTCCCATTGCGCCGATAATTTGTGGTCTTTAGTGACCACGGTCCAGCCGTCGGGCAGCAACTTGGTGTGGTGCGTGCCGGCGTTGATCATCGGCTCGATGGTAAAGGTCATGCCAGCTTGCAGCGCCATACCAGTGTTGGGCTTGCCGTAGTGCAAAATTTGCGGCTCTTCGTGAAACACCGCACCGATGCCATGGCCGCAATATTCGCGCACCACAGAGAAGCGTTGGCCTTGCGCATGTTGCTGAATGACGTGGCCAATATCGCCCAGTGTGCAGCCGGGCTTCACCAGCGCTAGCGCTTTATACAGACACTCTTGCGTGACCTTCACCAAGCGCTCGGCTAGCACCGAGGAGTTGCCGACAAAAAACATTTTGCTGGTATCGCCGTGATAGCCATCTTTGATCACCGTGACATCGATATTGATGATGTCGCCGTCTTTCAACACTTTCTTTTCGGCCGGAATGCCGTGGCAAATAACGTGATTTACCGAGGTGCAGACGCTTTTTGGAAAGCCGCGATAGTTTAGCGGGGCAGGGATCGCCTGCTGCGCATTAACAATATAGTCATGGCAGATCTGGTTGATCTCATCGGTGGTTACGCCCGGCTTTACGTATGGACCAATCATCATGAGTACATCGGCGGCTAAGCGCCCAGCGATGCGCATTTTGGCAATTTCGTCGGCAGTTTTAATCAGCGTGGTCATAGTCTTTCCAATTGCGCCTAGCGAATTTACGCGTGGCGGTTGAGAGCAAGAGGCGGCTATGGTATAAAGCGCGCCGCTTTTGAGCAAATTGCACAGGTGTTGCTGTAGGCCGCATAGGGTACAGCCCCAGCGCAAAATGGTTAAGAGCGAAATCCAAATAAGCACATCGGCCGACACAGCTACCGGGTGCCCACTGAGAAAAGTGGGTCGGTATTCTGGGGTCGATGGAAGTTAAACCCAATGGAGTCACACCTCATGGCACAAGTTTCCATGCGCGAACTGCTACAAGCAGGCGCACACTTTGGTCACCAGACCCGTTTCTGGAACCCCAAAATGGCACCGTACATCTTCGGTGCACGTAACAAAATTCACATCATCAACTTAGAGCACACCGTTCCTGCACTGAACGATGCCTTGAATTTCGTCAACCGTTTGGCCAGCCAGAAAAACAAAGTATTGTTTGTTGGCACCAAGCGCGCTGCAGCTCCGATCATTGCTGAACAAGCAGCTCGCGCTGGCATGCCTTATGTAAACCACCGTTGGTTAGGCGGCATGCTGACTAACTGGAAAACCATTCGCCAGTCCATCAAGCGTCTGAAAGATATCGAAGCGCAAATCGCTGACGGTACTTTCGCCAAGCTGACCAAGCGTGAAGCGCTTGAACGCACCCGCGAAATGGTAAAACTAGAAAAATCACTCGGTGGCATTAAAGACATGGGCGGCTTGCCCGATGCCATGTTCGTCATCGACGTTGATCACGAAGCCACAGCGATTGCTGAAGCCCGCAAGCTTGGCATTCCAGTCATTGGCGTGGTCGACACCAACTCCAACCCAATCGGCATTGACTATGTCATTCCCGGTAACGACGACGCTATCCGCGCCATCACGCTGTATGTCAGCTCAATGGCTGACGCCATCATCGAAGGCCGCGACTATGCCTCGACACAAGGCGGTCGTGAAGCCGATGGTTTTGTTGAAGTCGCCGCTGCTGAGTAATTGTTTGACGAATTAGGGGGATAAACCATGGCAGTTGTTACCGCCAGTTTGGTGAAAGAACTACGTGAGCGTACCGGTCTTGGCATGATGGAGTGCAAAAAAGCACTGCAAGAAGCCGATGCCGATATTGAGCTAGCTATTGATAACCTGCGTAAATCAGGCCAAGCCAAAGCTGCTAAGAAAGCCGGCAATATTGCTGCGGAAGGTGCCATTATTTTGGCCGCCGACGGCAATACCGCTATCGCTTTAGAAGTGAACTGTCAGACTGACTTTGTTGCTCGCGATGCTAGCTTCACAGCATTTGCCAACAAAGTGGCTGGCATTGCACTGGCTGCTCGTGAAACCAATGCTGAGAAAATCGCAGCATTGGCTTTCGATGGCATGAGCGTTGAAGAAGCGCGCGTGTTGTTGGTGCAAAAGCTCGGTGAAAACATCCAAGTTCGTCGTGCCGAAATCGTTGAAGGCGCAGCCCTGGCGACTTATGTGCACGGCCTGAAAATTGGTGTCATCGTGGCTTTCAACAAAGCCGACGACGAAATCAGCAAGCAAGTGGCGATGCACGTTGCCGCTAGCAATCCATTAGTGATTAACGCTGAAGACATCCCAGCCGAAGTGCTCGCGAAGGAGCAAGAAATTGCTGCCGCTAAAGCCGCTGAATCTGGTAAGCCTGCCAACATCGTTGAAAAAATGGTGGAAGGCACGCTGAAGAAATTCAAAGGTGAAGTGTCATTGACTGAGCAAGCCTTTGTCATCGATCCCGATCAGAAAGTTGGCGCCGTATTGGCCAAAGCTGGTTTGACCGTGACACGTTTTATTCGCTTAGAAGTAGGTGAAGGCATTGAGAAGAAAGAGGTCGACTTTGCTGCTGAGGTCGCCGCTACTCAAGCCGCTGCTGCAGCTGCTAAGTAAGTAACTCGTCAGTGATATGAAAAAGGCCCCTCTTTGGGGCCTTTTTTTGCGGTAAACTCTGCGCCACTTAATGCGCATTGCGCGATTTCATTACCGAGGTTTATTCACTATGACTGACCATCGTTTGGCCCACAAACGCATTTTGCTCAAGCTCTCAGGTGAGGCCTTAGCGGGCGGCGCCGAAGTGGGAATCGATCCTAAAGTACTGAAGCGTATGGCTTTGGAGATTGGTCAGTTAGTCGGTATTGGTGTGCAAGTCGGCATTGTGGTTGGCGGCGGTAATTTATTCCGCGGTTCAGAGCTGCAGCAAGCTGGCCTTGATCGCGTCGCTGGCGATCATATGGGCATGCTGGCAACTGTGATGAACGGTATCGCTATGCGCGACGCGCTAGAGCGCAATAACATCAAAACTCGCCTGATGTCGGCGATCCCCATGAGCGGCGTTGTTGACCATTACGATCGCCGTGCTGCCGTGCGCCATTTGCATGGTGGCGATGTCTGTATCTTTGTCGCCGGCACAGGCAATCCATTCTTTACAACCGATACCGCTGCTTGTTTGCGCGGCATTGAAATCACCGCTGATATCGTGATTAAAGCCACTAAAGTGGATGGCATTTACGATGCCGATCCGGTGAAATTTCCGGATGCAGTGAAGTACGACACACTGACTTTCGATGAAGTCTTATCTAAACAGCTTGGCGTCATGGACTTAACGGCTATTTGCTTATGCCGTGATCACAATATGCCGCTACGCGTTTTCAATATGAATAAACCAGGTGCTTTGCTCAATCTCGTTGTCGGTGAGCATGAAGGCACTCTGGTGACTCGTTGAGTAGGAGCTCCCCATGTTAGAAGATCTTAAAAAGGACTGCGCGGTTCGTATGCGTAAGTCGCTCGATGCATTAGAGCAAGCGTTTAGCCGTGTGCGCACCGGCCGTGCCCATCCCTCGATGCTGAAAGACGTCATGGTGCCTTACTACGGCACTGATACGCCGCTGATGCAGGTAGCTAACGTCAATGTTGATGACGCACGCACACTCATCGTGCAGCCTTACGAGCGCACCATGGTGGCGGCCATCGATAAAGCCATTCGCAACTCAAACCTGGGCTTAAACCCAGTCACTGCCGATGTTATTCGCGTGCCGCTGCCTGCGCTTACCGAGCAGACACGTAAAGACATGCAAAAGCTCGCGCGCAATGAAACTGAAGGCGCCCGAATCGCCATTCGTAACATTCGCCGTGATGTCTTAGCCGATATCAAAGAGCTGCAGAAAGAGAAAGAAATTTCTGAAGATGATGAGCGCCGCTCCAGCGAAGAAGTTCAGAAAATCACCGATAAAAGCGTGGCGGAGGCCGACCGAATGTTGGCCGACAAAGAAGCTGAGTTGATGCAGGTATAAGTCATGACAGCCTCGACTCCTGCCGAGACTGTGGCGCCAGATGCAGCCACTGCAACGAGCTTGCCCCGCCATATTGCCATCATCATGGATGGCAATAATCGCTGGGCTAAGCTGCGTGAGTTACCAGGTAATGAAGGTCACCGCGCTGGCGAGCTGGCGTTGCGCCAAGTAGTTGAATTGGCAGCAAAAGTTCCTGTTGATGTGCTCACTGTTTTTGCTTTTTCTAGCGAAAATTGGCGTCGTCCACCCGATGAAGTTGCTGCTCTGATGCAGCTATTTTTATTTGCTCTCGATGCTCGTGTGCAAGAACTTGATCGTGCGCGTATTCGCCTGCGCTTTATTGGCGATCGCTCCGCGTTTTCCAGTGAGCTGCAGGCCGGCATGCAGGTTGCGGAGGCAAAAACGGCACATCACACACGCATGACACTGATCATTGCGGTGAACTATGGTGGCCAATGGGATATGGCGCAGGCCGCTCAGCGCCTTGCCGCACAAGTAGAAAAAGGTGAGCTGAAAGCCGCAGATATCACGCCTGAGCGTTTAGCTGGGATGGTGGAGATGTCTGATTTGCCGCCAGTAGATTTGCTAATTCGCACTGGTGGCGAGTTGCGTATCAGTAATTTTGTGTTGTGGCAGGCAGCCTACGCCGAGCTGCATTTTAGCGATGCGCTATGGCCAGACTTTGGCCATGAGCATCTGCAAGCTGCACTGGAAGATTATGCCCAGCGCCAGCGCCGATTTGGCCGAACATCAGAACAAATAGAGGCCTTACATGCTTAAAGAACGTGTGATCACCGCCCTGATACTACTGCCGATTGTTTTATGGTGTGTTTTTGGTGGCGTTATTGGTGCCTTCCCAGTATTTGCCACCGTATTGGTACTTATTGCGGCATACGAGTGGACGGCCTTAATGCGCCTGACCTCATACGCTCAGCGCTTCGCTTTTATAGCAGTGGTAGCCTTTGGTTTAGCTTATTTTCAGCACCAGGGCTTCAACACCAATACAGGTCTGCTGATGGTGGCAGCTACGCTAGGGTGGTTGATCGCTTTGGGCTGGGTAATGCGTTATCCAACACAAGCTGAGCAGTGGGACACACCAGCGCGTTTGAGCATTATTGGTCTGTTTTTATTGCTGCCGACATGGGCTGGTTTAGTGGCTTTACACGCGCAATCACCATGGTGGTTGATGTATGTGCTGCTGCTGGTGTGGGGCGCTGATACCGGTGCGTATTTTGCCGGCCGACGCTTTGGTCGCGTTAAGCTCGCGCCCAATGTTAGTCCTGCAAAAACCCGTGAGGGCTTATACGGTGGCCTAGTTTTAACTAGTTTGATTATCGCCGGCGTGACTGCGTATTTATCTTTAGATGTGATGCGCTCAGTGCTGTTTATGAGCATTTCCTTATTGACGGTATTGGCGTCGGTGCTGGGAGATTTGTTTGAATCCATGGCCAAGCGCCGTGCGGGCATTAAAGACTCCGGTAAAATCTTCCCCGGCCATGGCGGTGCGCTGGATCGCATCGACTCCATTACCGCAGCCGCCCCAGTGTTTATGGCAGGTTGGTGGTTGGCGGGTGGCTTCTAATTCATGCCCCATTTGCCTAAGCAAAAACAGCAATCGCAACAGCAGCAGTCAATTACGCTATTAGGTGCAACTGGCTCTATTGGTCAGAGCACGCTCGATGTGTTGGCGCGTCATCCCGAGCGATACCGCGTTTATGCCCTTACGGCGCACCGGCAAATTGATGCTTTAGCGGCACTTTGTGAGCGTTGGCAACCGATGGTTGCCGTCGTTGGCAGCGAGGCGGATGCACAGCGCTTGCGTGACATGCTGAAAGGCTCAGCACCAAGCACTGAAGTTCGCTTTGGTGCAGATGCCTTGGCTGAAGTAGCCCAAACAGAAGAAGTCGACACCGTAATGGCAGCGATAGTTGGTGCTGCTGGCCTATTGCCAACCTTGGCGGCCGTGCGTGCTGGAAAGCGTGTGTTGTTAGCCAATAAAGAAGCCTTGGTAATGTCGGGCGCGATCTTTATGGAGGCCGTGACTGAGCACGGCGCGACCTTGCTGCCCATCGACTCCGAGCACAATGCCATTTTTCAATGTTTACCCAACGGCACGCCGGTCAGTCTTGCAGAGTCAGGTATTGAGTCACTGATTTTAACAGCATCCGGCGGGCCATTTTTAAATGCCAGCGCTGAGCAACTTGCACAAGTCACGCCTGCACAGGCTGTGAAACATCCCAATTGGGCGATGGGCCAGAAAATATCTGTAGATTCAGCAACTTTGATGAATAAAGGCTTGGAGCTAATCGAGGCATGCTGGTTATTTTCGGCAAAGCCTGAGCAGGTCGAAGTGGTGGTGCATCCGCAAAGTGTGATCCACTCCATGGTGCGCTATGCCGATGGTTCTGTATTGGCGCAGATGGGCCAGCCCGATATGCGTACCCCGATTGCGCATGCCTTGGCATGGCCTGAGCGCATGCACTCAGGTGTTGCACCATTAGACTTTACTCGCCTCGGCGATCTCAGCTTCATGGCGCCAGACACTGAGCGTTTCCCTTGTTTGCGCTTGGCGCGTGAGGCGATAGCTGCTGGCGGCACCTGGCCCTGCGTTTTAAATGCCGCTAATGAAGTTGCCGTCGCTGCATTTTTAGCAGGCGAGTTGGTCTTTCAAGACATTGCCGTAGTAATTGAGGCAGTCATGCAGCAAATGCCCGTGCGGCCGGCTAGCGAATTAGCTACTATCCTGTCTGCCGATCAAGAAGCCCGCGCACGCGCGACCAAATATATTGCGTCGCTGCCAGATCACCCACGCGACTAAACGAGGACAAACAGATGTCATTTCTTACTATTGTTCTCGCCGGCATCCTAGTTCTAGGGCCACTCATTGCGATTCATGAGTTCGGTCACTTTTGGGTTGCTCGCCGTTGCGGTGTGCAAGTACTCACATTTTCAATTGGCTTCGGCCCTGCGTTGTGGCGTCGTACCGCTAAGGACGGCGTTGAGTATCGGCTATCGATGATCCCGCTTGGCGGCTATGTACGCATGCTCGATGAGCGTGAAGGTGATGTGCCGGATGCGCTAAAGCCGCGCGCGTTTAATCGTCAGTCGGTATGGGCGCGTATGGCCATTGTTGCCGCTGGCCCAGCTATTAACCTATTACTTGCTGTCGTGCTGTATTGGTTCCTATTCATGCAAGGTGATGGCGGTCTGCGTCCCATCGTGGGCCGCGTATTACCCGATAGCCCCGCAGCCATGGCCGGCATGCAGCCTGGCGACGAGCTAATGCGCATTGGTGAGCGCTCAGTGAATAACTGGGAGTCATCAACTTATGCGCTTATCGACCATATGGGCGAGTCCGGAAAATTAAGTCTTGAGGTACGCCCAAGCGGTGCCACTAGCACGCAAGAGCGCACACTCACGCTGAATAAGTATTTATCTGGCGCAGATGCTGACCCATATCGCGAGCTCGGCATGCTGCCATGGACGCCGGTAATGCCACCGATTATTGGTGTGGTGCAAGAAGGTAGTCCCGCCGATCGCGCCGGTCTGCAAGCGCAAGACCGCATTTTGCGTATCGATGGCCAAGCCATTGCGCAATGGGCTGAGATTGTTGAGTCCATTGTTGCCAGCCCCGATAAAGCCATGACCTGGGACTTGGTTCGCGACGGTGAAACCATCGTCTTAACCGTGACGCCCGAGCTTGATCGCTCCGCGATGAATGGCTCGCGTGGCCGTTTGGGCGTCGGTGTAGCAGAGGCGCCAGTCGATATTCCAGCCAGTTATCGTCGCAATGCCAACCTAGGTCCAGTTGACGCGTTATTTGCTTCGTTAAACAAAACTGGGCACTTGATTAGCTTGTCGCTGTCGTCATTAGGCAAAATGGTTACCGGACTGATTGGTATTGATGCCTTGAGTGGGCCGATTACCATTGTTAAAGTCGCAGGCCAAACTGCAGATATTGGCTGGCAAGCCATGCTCGGTTTTATGGCATTGCTGAGCGTGAGCTTAGGGGTGTTAAATTTACTGCCTATTCCCGTATTGGACGGGGGGCATTTACTGTATTACGCCATCGAGGCTGTCTGGCGCCGTCCGTTACCGGAGGCTGTGCAACAGTTTGGTTTGCGTGTTGGGGTCGCCATCATGGGTAGTGTCATGCTGCTGGCCATTTTAAACGACATACGCCGCTTGTTTTGACGGGAAATACTGAGTGATCAATCCGCTTCGGCCATCGTGGCCCGCTTTTGCTTTATTACCTTTGGCCGCTGCCTTGATCAGTGCCCCTGTCCATGCCGAAAGCTTTGTCATCAAAGACATTCGACTAGAAGGCTTGGGTCGCTTATCAGCCGCTAGTGTCTATGCCTTGCTGCCGGTTTCCAGCGGCAGCATGCTGACCGATGAACGTGGCGCTGACTCCGTGCGTGCGCTGTTTGCATCTGGTCAGTTTGAAGATGTGCAAGTGCTGCGCGATGGCAACGACATGATTGTGCGTGTGGTTGAGCGCCCTAGCATTTCCAGCATTGAGCTCAAAGGTAACCAGTCGATCGGCAAAGACGATCTCATCAAAGGCTTAAAGTCGATTGGTTTGGGCGAGGGCGAGGTTTACAAACGCGCCGCACTTGATCAGGTCAAGCTAGAATTACAGCGCCAATATGCAGCTCAAGGCCGCTATGGTGCCGTTGTTACTGCCACAGCCAAGCCATTGCCGCGTAACCGTGTTGCCGTAACCATCGACATCAAAGAAGGTGACACTGCGCGTATTAAGCGTATTAGCGTTAACGGCAATGATGTGTTTGATGATGCCGAGCTGCTCAAGCAACTGCAGCTTCAGTCCAGCCATCTGCTGTCATTTATTTATGGCGATGATAAGTACTCGCGCGAAAAGCTTAGTGCCGACTTAGAAACTCTGCGTAGCTACTATCTCGATCGTGGTTACTTGCGCTTCAATGTGGCCTCAACACAGGTCAGTTTGTCGCCCGATAAAGATCAGGTCTACATTGATATCAACGTAAAAGAAGGCGACTTATATAAAGTCGGCGACGTGCGAATGGCCGGTGAATTCCCCGTGCCTGAAAGCGAATTAAAGCCGTTATTGCTGACTCAGCCTGGTCAAACGTACTCACAAAAAATTGTCACTCTAACTAGCGATATCATCAATCGTCGTTTAGGTCGTGAAGGCTATTTATTTGCCGATGTACAAGGCGTTCCTGAGCTTGATGACGCCACCAAAACCGCTAAATTGGTCTACTACATCAATCCCAATCGCGTGATGTCGGTACGTCGCATCAACTTTACCGGCAACTTAAAAACCGATGACCAAGTGTTACGCCGAGAGATGCGTCAATTTGAAGGTGCGCAAGCATCGGGTGAGAAAATTGACCTGTCGAAAGTGCGTTTAGAGCGCTTGGGCTTCTTTGGTGAAGTGAAAAGTGAAAACGTCCGTGTGCCAGGCACAACCGACCAAGTCGACGTCAATGTTGCCGTGGTTGAGCAGCCATCGGGCTCGATTTCAGCCAGCGTTGGTTATTCGCAAAACGCCGGTGTGGTGTTCGGTGCCAGCGTAAGTCAGACCAACTTTTTGGGTACAGGTAACCGTGTATCCATTGGTTTGAACCGCTCGGATATTCGCGACTCCTATAACTTTTCCTATTTAAATCCGTACTACACGCCTGAAGGCATTAGCCGCGGTTTTAACGTGTATTTGCGCCAAACTAAGTTCGATAACTTGAACATTAGCAACTACGCCACTGACTCGATGGGCGGCAATATCAGCTT